>WREZ01000010.1 GCA_009779045.1 Candidatus Bathycorpusculum sp.
ATGCGCTATCACCCCAAACTCTGTATCATCCCCAACAGATGTAACAACCATTCTACCCCGACCACCCGTAATAAAACATCCAGAGAACAACATATTTACCCGCTCCGCAAGAGACACCTCTACCTTATCAAAAACAACATTAGCATCCTTACTAACGGCAACACTCTCACCTGTTAACACCGACTCATCCGAACATAACAAAAAACTCTCCAACAAACGCCCATCAGCAGGTACCCTATCCCCCGTCTCCACACACACAATATCACCCACCACAACATCCCTATGCAAAACAAGCTGCACACAACCCTCACGAATAACTTTAACAAAAACCTCCTCACTCAACTTATTAAGAGCCTCAAAAGCCTTAACACTCCGACCCTCCATAACAACCGTAATAATAACCGAAAGCAAAATAGCCACAAATATACCCCCACACTCCAAAAAATCAGCCATACCACCCGAAAAATAACGCGCCAAATTCACACCAAGAGTTACAAAAGCCGCAACAAAAAGCAAAACAATCATAGGCTCTCTAACACCTGAAAAAACACGCCAAAACAACGATGGCCCCTTCACTTTTGAAAAAACATTAACACCATACAACTTTCGACTATCCACCACCTGAACACCAGACAAACCCACAGCCTTATCACTACCCAAACGTTCCAACGTAGCTTCAGCACATTCCGTAAAAGCACTCATACTCCCACCTCTACCTTAAAAAACAAAAAGACACAAACACAACCCTATGGTTATACTTGAACTTTAACCCATATACCATACCTTAACCATTTGAATACATATATGCGTCAGTTTTTTAAGGCAATCAATTGACTACAATTCAGTATATTGACTTACCCCACATAAATGCGTTAACTGCTCCTTTACGAACATTTCATTTGTCCATATTAAATATAACGTGTCAAAATACCATACAAACTAAAAACCAGTTTCAATAAACCAACAACTTTTCTTCCGTTTTAAAACTGTTGAAAATATACTACTCATTACATTTGCGTATATTGGACAGGCTGTTAGTTGTAATTAGTTGTTTAGTTACTTCTTTGTTAGAGGGTGTGGAGAAAAGACAAATAACTCTTTTTGTATTATTGTTTAGTATGTTGTTAGTTGTTTTGTGGGTGGTGGGTTATTGTGTTTGAGGTTGTTGTTCTTAGGTTTGGTTCAGAGTTTTCAAGAGTTGATTATGATGGTTTGTTGTCTTTTGTTTCTTTGGAAAAGCAGGAGCGTATTAAACGGTTTGCTTTTTTTGGGGATGCATTGAATTGTTTGTTGGGTGATGTTTTAGCTCGTGTTGAGTTATGTCGTATTACGGGTCTTAGTAATTGTGAGCTTGTTTTTGATGTTAATTCTTGTGGTAAACCTTTTTTGGTAAATAATTCTAATGTTTATTATAATATTTCTCATGTTGGTAATTGTATTGCTTGTGTTGTAGGTGATGTGCCTGTTGGTGTAGATGTAGAATTGGTTAAGCCTGTTGATGTGAGAATTGTGGAGCGGTTTTTTATGCCTGATGAGCAGGAGTATGTTTTGTCTTCTACGGGTGATTTGCGTAATATGCGGTTTTTTGAGGTGTGGACTAAGAAGGAGAGTAGAATTAAATGTGAAGGTAAGGGGTTGTTTGGGTCTTTGTCTTCTTTTAGTGTGTTTGATTCTTTAGATAAGTCTGGCGTTTTTTATCATTGCATTTATAATAATGATGGAATTATTGGTCATGTATGTTCAAGTAAGGAAGAGTTGTTGCCATTGGTTAGAGTTATTGACATTAATTTGTTGTTGCAGTATGTTTGTTTGTTTAAATGAGGTTGTAGTTGGGTTATTGTGTTTTTTTGTGTTGGGGTGTTTTTGTTAGGTGGTTTTTGTGATGTAGCCCATTTTGGTGAATAGTTCTAGGTAGTTGTGGAAGGTTTTTTCGTCTATGTTTAGGCATTTGATGTCGCTGTTTTCTAGTAGGGTTTCTGTGTTTGTGGTGTCTATGTTTGCTTGTCTGTTTCCGTATCTTTCGGTTAGGGTTTCGCCGTTTTTGCGTTTGTCGGTAAATAGTTTAGATAGTATGCTTAACGCGTTTTCTTCGAAGGTGTAGCTGGTTAATTTTTTGGTCCATTCTGTGTATGGTAGGATTTCTAGTTTGTATCCTGCGGTTTTGGTGTATTTGCAGATTGTTTTAAAGTTGGTAAGGTTTTTGTTTGTAAGGTTGAAGCATTTGCCTATGGCTTTTGTTTGGTGTGATATGTGTATAATGGCTTCACTTACGTAGTCTACGGGTGTTAATGGTAGGTTTATGTCGATGTCGGGTGCTGTGTTCATTTGTATGCATCCAACTATGGTGCGGCTTATCATGTCTTCTAGTTTCCAAATGTTTTCTTTTAGTGATGCTGTGATTTCTCCTGGTCTATACAGTGTAATTTGTAAGCCGCGTGTTGCTGCCTCTGTTACTAGTTTTTCTGCTACCCATTTTGTTTCTGAGTATCCTAAAAAGTAGCCCTCATAATCTGTTAAAGGGTCTGATTCTAAACAATTTTTGTCAAAGTGGCTAGGATTATCATATACGCTATATGATGAGACGTAATGGAAATATTTTGGGTTTCCTGTGCAGGCAAAGCGTAGGCATTCAATTGTGCCGTTAACATTTGTCTGTTTAAGTTGGCTATAAGGGAATAAGAAATTTAGTATTGCACCATTATGATATACTGCGTCAATTGTGTTGCAAAGGTTTGTGTATAGGGTGTTTTCTATGCCAAGGTTGGGTTTTTTTAAGTCTCCTGGTACTGCTACTATTTTGTCTTTAAATTTTTCTTCCCAGCAGTGGAAGAATTGCATGTTGTTTATGATGCGTTCCATGGCTTTTTGTTGATTTTCTGCTCTAGCATGACAATATATAGTGATGTTTTTGTCTTTATTTTGTCTAATTAGTGATCGAATTAGGTAAGCGCCTAAAAATCCTGTGCTGCCTGTAAGAAAGATGTTGTGACACTGCTCGGGCTGTGTAGTGTAGTCGCGTTGGGGGTGTATGTCCTCTGGTAAAATGCATTCTGTTGATAAATTAATAGCGTGTTGTTTTTCACCTCGCACGCTAAGTTGAATATGATACGCTAAGTCATTTATAGTTAATGAACTGGTAAATTGTCTAATATCTATCTCTATACCTGTTTGGCGTTCTAGTTTGCTTATCATTTCAATGACTGTAAGGGAGTTTGTACCCAAATCTGTAAAAAGTGTGTTATCATCAAAATCTATAGTCCCAACAAATCTTTGAAATACGTTTCTTACAATAGTCTTTATTTCATCTATGGGTGCATTTATGGATATGCTTATTGCTGTTGTTGTATCCTCTGTTATTTCTGTGTTATTGTTTGTATATGAGTTTTTTGTGCTGTATAATATGTTTAGTTTATTTTGTTCATAGAGTTGTTTGATTGCGTTTGTTTTGATTTTTCTATTATCCGTGCGTGGGAAAGTGTTTTTTTGAACAAAGACTATGTCGCTAAATGAGAAATTGTATGCCTGCGCTACTGCACGATTGATCTCACGTACTAAAGGTGCAAATGTGCGTTCTTCACTTTCTACGCAGAGCACTGGCTCCTCTCTACTATTGGTGTGAACAGAAAAAACACTAACGCTCTCTTTTTGTATTGTGGGACATTGCTGATGTACTAAAAGCGCAATATCATTTGGAAAAATATTTTTACCATTAACAATAATCATCTCTGTTAAACGACCTGTAAGGTACAGCTCACCATCAAAAATTAAACCCATATCCCCTGTACGATAAAACAATCCCTCAACCCCTTTAACTGTTGTACGAAAACGTTTTGTTTCAACAGAATTTTCCCAATAACCCTTACAAACATTATCCCCTTGAATGTAAATTTCGCCAATTTCATTTTCTACACAAGGATACCCATCTTCTTTCACAGTTAAAACTTTCAAATTATTTAACGGTTTACCTAAACTAACAACTGGCTTATGCTTCTTGTTTTCCGTTATAACAAATTTACCTTCTAAATATTTGTCAAAATCAATTTTTTGACATTTATAAGAAAAAGGTGAAATGGTAGCAACACAAACACACTCAGATAAGCCATATCCAGCCGCAAAAGTTTTTTGAGAAATATTAAATAACTCACAGAATTTCTCTACCGTATGAGCATACACAAATTCTGACCCATTAATTAAGATCGTTACATGAGATAAATCATACTGTTTAGCCTCTTCTTTACTTATAATTTTTGTACAGACCTCATATGCAGAGTTAGGCGCTACAGTTACATTAACTTTGAAATCAGATATAGCCTTTATCCAAACTGTTGGCTTTTGCAAAAACTGAAGTGTAGGTATAAAATACGCTGTACCCGTCTCAGCAAGAAGGGGAATAAATATAGTAACTATTAAACCAATATTATGATAAAAAGGAACCCATGACACAAGATTATAACCCTGCGTAAAATCTAGTACTTCCATACAATCATCAAGACAACTCAAAAGATTTTCATTTGTTACCATAACACCTTTAGGCTCAGTTGTAGAACCCGACGTGTACTGCAAATATATCAAATCGTCTTTTTGATAAGTCCTAACTGGACTATACCTCTCATGTTTACCTACCTTATCAGTGTATATACGCTTTAAACTTATAACACGCATAAACGCTCTCTTAAGAAGCGTCTTAGTAATACTTCTCTCAGATTCTTTCTCTAGAGCATAATTAGATATAAGAAATTTTGGTTTACAGGATTTAAGCGCAGAAATAAAACGAGACAATTTAGCACCATCTATAGGCGGAGGAATAACAGTAAACACAACACCCTCCATCATACAACCCAAAATCGCATAAACAGTCCCTACATCCTGCATAGAAAAAATAATAGCCCTATCACCCCTCTTTGCACCCTTCTTCTTTAAAGTTGCAGCTATATCCCGCGATTTATCATACAACTGCCTAACACTAACCTGCTGCATACCAAAGGGCTCTTTACTACAATCCAAAAAATTAAACACACAACGCTCAGGATTACTTTTTACCCCCCTGTATAAGTATTCAAGAATACTCTCCATACTTACTTACCCCTCAACAAGAAAATACTCTTGACACCTACAAAAAAGACAACAACATACTGTATAAAAAACTATAAAACACCCAAAAACTTTACCCACATACAAAGCTCCTAACTGCCCAATCGCTTCTCCCCCAAAAACCAAAGACTTATTCCCTCTCTTATTAGCAAACAATTTTACCCAATAACCCGCCAAACAATACTTGCTTCGAATTTTTCCTAAACATCACTTATTAATGTTACTACTCAGCAAGCTTGGACAATATTCTATACTTCTATGTTTTGGAAACAATAATGTCAACCTTTCGCTCTATAAGTAAAAACTCTCATTTCGAAACTTAGGGTGTAAATGTATAGTGCAAAAGCAGTGAGACCTTAGGTTGTAAAACTTGTGATGCTCATTTTAGTTTATTAAGAGTAGTTGATAAAAATCTGCTGTTTTTCAGGTGAGTGTTGTGTTGGTGTATGAAAATTAAGGAGGGGGTTTGGGTTGTTGTTGTTGTTGTTGTGTTGCACGTTTGTGTGCAGTATGTTTTGTTAGTTTACCCTTTTGATTTTTTTGATAAAGTTTTCTAGGATATCTTCTAGGTTGGGGTTGCCGATTTCTTGTAGGCTGTATTGTACGCGTGTGTTTGGTTTGTTGATTTGTATTATTCTTCCTAAGTCTATTGGTGTGGCGATGATTACTGAGTCGCATTCGGTTTTTTCTATGGTGGCGGCTAGATCTTTCATTTGTTGCTCGCCATAGCCCATGGCTGGTAATAGTTTTCCAATGTTGGGGTATATGCGGTATGTTTCTGCTATTCTGCCTACTACGTAGGGTCGTGGGTCTATGATTTCTGCGGCGCCAAAGCGTTGGGCTGCTACTATGCCAGCTCCGATTTTCATTTCACCATGGGTTAGTGTTGGGCCGTCTTCGATTACTAAGACTTTTTTGCCTTTGATGACCTCTGGTTTGTCTACAGTTATGGTAGATGCTGCATCTACTACGGTGGCTTTTGGGTTTACGCGTTCAATGTTTTTTCGAACAGTTAGTATGCTGTCTAAGTCAGCGCTATCAATTTTGTTGATTACTACTGCATCAGCTATGCGTAGAGTTACTTCTCCTGGGTAATATGAGAGTTCATGTCCTGGACGTAGGGGGTCTACTACTGTTATCATTAAGTCAGGGCGGTAGAATGGGAAGTCGTTGTTGCCCCCGTCCCATAGAATGACATCACAACCTTCGGGGTCGTTTTCTATTGCTTTTAGAATTGCGCCATAATCTACACCTGCGTAAATTATGTTGCCTCGGGCAATGTGAGGTTCAAACTCTTCCATTTCTTCAATGGTGCATTGATTCTTTTTTAAATCGTCAATGGTTGCAAAGCGTAGCACTTTTTGTGCAACTAAATCTCCATATGGCATGGGGTGGCGGACTGCAATTACTTTTAATCCATGTGCCATAAGTATTTCTGCAATACGTCTTGATGTTTGGCTTTTGCCACATCCTGTACGTACTGCACCCACAGCGATGACGGGCTTGGTGCTTTTTATCATGGTATTTTTGTGGCCAAATAACGAAAAGTCTGCGCCAGCAGCATTTACTTGCGCTCCTAAACTCATAACTGTAGCGTAAGGAACATCACTGTAAGCAAAAACACATTCATCGACATCTAGTTCTTTTATAAGTCTTTGCAGATCTTCCTGCGCATAAATAGGAATGCCCTCAGGATAAAGACTGCCTGCAAGCTCTGCAGGATACTTCCTGCCTGCTATATCTGGAATTTGTGCAGCAGTGAACGCAACTACATTATAATCCGAGTTATCTCGAAAGAAAGTGTTAAAATTATGAAAATCTCGTCCAGCTGCTCCAATTATTATGACTTTTCTTTGTGCCATATTTTCCCATCCTTGATAAAACTTTTACATAAACTTATTTAATGATGGTAGGGTAAATTTCTTATTAAATATAAAGTTTCGTGCACGCTTCTTTCCTTTCCATCCAAACAAAAATACACTAAAACAACATAATTTTTTACTTCATCATCTATTGAACTGTTTAAACCATAAAAACAATTACTACCACGATGCAAGCTTATAAAATCAAACAAAACAAGAGCAAGAAAACTCGTAGTGGTTAACCTTTTTAGGTTTTTATCTTTGATTCCAGTAGTATATACTGGGGTATTTTCCTGCGACAGGGTGTTTTGGGTCTTCAAAAACTATGTCTAACTTTAACCCATACTGTTCTATTTTATTTTGTAGTTGATCCCATATTTCTTGTGTAGTGTTGTCTGCATGCCATATGCCCCAAATGTTATCCTGTGAAGATCGCATACCCCAACCATAGTTTTGAGGCAGCACCAGTGCCACTTCTGCTTTAATGCCTCCATGCTTTACCTCAGGGTTTTGAACAACCTCCCTCCAAAAACGCTCCAACGCCACAAAATGCTCCTCCTGCAAAGTATTAGGATTCTTAGGATCTTCAGAGTAATTAAAAATCATTACATATTGCGCCCCCGCTTCATAAGACATTTTCATTTGCTCAAACATTTCCCATCCATCTGTAAGATAAGGCGGATGAGTATATTTCCAGGTAATCATTGTACCCCACTGTTTATTTTGAAGCTTTGCCGCCCCACGCACAAGAGCTATTTCTTGAATGTCAGAGTGATTCCATGCCAATTCTGCAAGCACTAAATCATAACCACTCTTATAATCCCACCAGTAAAGACCATACTCTGCAGTAAAAACCAAAACCTGCTCCTGCTCTAACTCTGCTTTATTTATCTCATCAATTAACGCATTATTCATCTTAACATACGCCATAGCCGCGTCATCATAGGTTTGAATAGGATTCTGCTCTAAAACCTGATCATATGCCTGTATTGGCTTAGAATATTTTGTAATGTTAGACATTGTAGTATAAAAATTACCGTTTTTATTTTCAAGTACCGTAATTACTCCATCCGCATAATACGTAACAGTTTCACCAAGTTTTTCCATAACAATTTTCCCATCAGGCCAATAAGTAACTGACGACAACAAAGACGGAACACCCTCTTTGCTCTCCACATATTCATAAAGAATTATTGCCCCCTCATCAGTTTTTACAACCCCTGGCATCAACACCGACGAACCCTCTATTTGATAAGATACCTCCAAAAAAACCATTTTATCCAACATATACCCACCCACCTCATCATTATAATAAATCCCAACAAACCGATCACCCCACCGCTCCTTAGCCCCCAAAAGCCACACATTAGAACACACATCATTACGCGTACCACCACAAACAGCATAACTCAAACCCGACGAAACAACATAATCACCAATCTCCTCCATAGCCAAAACATCATACTGCAAAACACCTGAAAACAAAACAAACAAATTCGTATAATTCTTAACCCTATCAACAAACTCTTTAGCCTCCTCAACAGAACTACCACAATACGTAATCCCAACATAAAACACATCCTCACCCCCACCACCACGACTAAACACCCCACCACCATACATAACCAACACCACTAAACCAACTAACACTAAAAACACCAAAAATCCAACAATAAACACCTTTTCCCGCGCCATCAAATCCCCACATAAACGTTTTTAACAAAACCAGCATTGACAGATTGTACTTTCCTTTGTTGCTGCTTGTTTAAATATGTGACAACTACTCTGGGATTATCTTCTTTTTCACCCTCAAATTTACACCCGCCCAGTTGTTTGTTTAGATATGTGACAATTAATAGTGGTATTATGATGATACATATTGTGGCTATTATTATAGGTAAGTTAGATATCCAAGGGTTTTGTGGTGGGGGATTGTAAGGGTTTGATGTTGTTGGTGTATCAGTGTTTGGTGGTGAGGGTGTATTACTGGGGTTTGATGTTGTTGGTGTATTTGACGTTGTTTTTATGTTGAGTTTTGAGATGCCTGTTGTATCTGAGTAGGGTATGGTTATTGTAAATTCAATCCATGTGCTTCCTACACCTTCATAAACCCATTTAGCAAAATTTTCATCATGTATCATAAAGTAGCCTTCTTCAACTGCTTGAAACTTGAAACTTATGTCCCCAATAGGGCGACCAGCGTGATTGTCAGAATAATATGAACTGGTTATGGTTGTATAACTAGAATCAGACTGGTACACAGCACAAGGCAGCATGTTATTAGATGAACCCATGTGAGCAGAATTTGCGCCCAACCAGCCATCTCCAATGCCTTTACGGAAGTAACAATAATATACATTGATATAATTGCCGTTTTCATCAGTATAAGGTTTGAAAGGACGGTTTTTAATTGTTATCTCTATACTGCCATTTTGTATGTAGTAACCTAATGTGCTAGATAAAACCTGTCCAGTATATGGGTCAGTCCAATTTGTTGGCGGATTCCAAATAGGATTATGATGCATTTCTACGGAGACAATTTCAGGTCCAGACTTAGGCCAGCTAGGTGTCGTTATAGGAGCTGATGAAGGCTCAACCAATAGCAATACACCTAAAATAATCAAAGTGACACTTAACATTAACACAATTTTTCTACACAACAGTACCATGTTTTACTCCTTCCATAGTTATTTTGAATGCGAAAGCGGTTTGGGTTATTGGATTGTTGTTTTTTCTTTTTTGTTGTTTGTTTAGGTATGTGACAATTGCTATGGGAATTATTACAATACATGCTGTAACTATGATGGTTAGTAGATATGAGGCCCAAGGGCTTTGTTGTGGTGGTGCATTAGGTGGTTGAGAGTCTATGGGCTCTGAGGTTAATGGAGGGGTTGTGTAGTCAGGTGTTAATTGATCAGGTGTATCAGTTGATGGAGTGCTTGTAGAGGGTAAAACAGTAAAAGATAACGGATCAAACGACACAACAACAATATCACTCCAATCACTCAAAAAACCACTAAACTCGTAATGACTATACGGCAGCTTGGTGTAAGCCGGATAATAATCATAAGTACCTATTGCCGCTCTTACTTGAATATCTATCTGACCATAACGAGGCATATCCTGCGGAAAAGGTATTAGAGTATAGTCTGTATAAGACTGATAGACATTATTATACATACTTGTAAATGATATCCATTCTTTCTCGCCTGTGTAGTGGCCTTTATAACGATATTGATAAAATAGCCAGTTTGAGCAGTCTGATGGATCCATGGTGAGTGGTTGGTCGAAGGGTTGATTTTTGATTTTAATGTAGATGGTAGTGTTTTCTACGTGGTATCCTGGGTGTGTGGTTGTTTTTTCTTCACCGGTATATCCATCAACAATGGTGGTGGTAGTGGTTGGTACATCATAAGGGCTGGAAATCTCTTCTATGGTAAATGTTGGTGTTGCAGGTTTGGTTATAGGTGCTACACAAGGTTCAACTAATAATAGTGTGATACTGCAGATTATTAAAACGGTAAATGGCCCTATAGATTTTTTTCTTAAACGTCTCACCATAGTTTATTCACCCTTATGTAGTTAATATTAATACTTAATACTTATTATTCTTTGCTTTTCGTTTTTAATGTTTGTTGAGCTTACACGCTATCCATTTCTGCCTACAACACCATTCATCAGTTAACCCGTTAATTACGATGAGGTTTTGTATACACTGTTACCGGTACTACACAAGATTCAGCTACTAATAGTCCAAGATATAGTTATAATGAACATTAGTGTTAACGCATTTTTTTCAAAAGCGTCCTCTAATATGCTCCATGTTTATAGTTGGGTGTTGATGTAATAAAAAAGTTTGGCTTTTACAGTTTTTCTGTTAAAGCGTTTGTTTGTAGCATATTTTTTGTTATCTATAAATGTGGTTGTTTTAGATGTCTATTGTTTCGTTTTGTTGTGGTATGCAGACGTCGGTCATTTCGCCTATTCTTTCTGATAGCAGTTCTGCTTGTTCTATGTCGCCGTGGACTAGGACTGTTCGTGTTGGTTTTAGTTTGTTTATGATTTCTACTAGTTGGTTTTGGTCTGCGTGGCCTGAGAGTTCTATTTGTTTTACTAGGGCTTTTACGTTGTATGTTTCTTCTTCGATTTTGAAGAATTTTTCTTCTTTGGCTGTTTTTAGTGGGCTATCGGGTGGTAGGTAGCCGCTGGTTAGGATGACTGAGTTGTGTTCGTTTTCTGCCCATTCTTTTAGGAGGTGTAGACTTGCTCCTGCGTGGCCAAATCCTGAGGTGCAAATTACTATGGCTGGTTCTTGTATTTGGGCTGTGCGGTAGAGGTGTTTTACGTGTTTGTATTTGAAGGGTGTTTTTTGTTTGCGGATTTCTTTGGTGAATAACTGTTTGTTATGGTTGTAGTAGTCGCTTATTTTGTGTGCTAGATTTGATATGGTATAGACATTGTATCGTGGTAAGTATCCGTTTGCTATGGCGGTGTCTATGCGTTTGGCCATTTCTTGGCTTCTGTGGAATGCAAAGGTGGGAATTAACACGTTTCCTTTGTTGTCCATGGTTTTTAGTAGGTCTTCCATGAATTCGTCTAGTAATTGTTGTCTTGGGGCTCGTATTTTGCCGCCGTATGTGGATTCTGTAATTAGAACGTCTGGTCTTTTAGGTAGGGCTTCTAGTTTGCATCCGTGTAGTATTTCTGTGTCATGTAGGCATATGTCGCCTGTGTATACAATTTTTTTTCCTTCTGCTTCTAAACTGGTTACTTTAGCTCCTGCAACATGACCTGCCGGTTGCAAATTAATTTTCGTACCTGCTACAGCTATAGAGTCTTGTACACACCAGCATTGACCAATTCTTTCCGCATGTTGATCCTCATAGTCAAATTTTCCTTGTTCATTTTGAATTTTAACCATATCATGTAACAAATCAACAGTTACATCACGTGTAATTCCTGCACCAACAATTGTAGGATTATGTTTAGATAAACTTAGCAAACTACCCGTATGATCAAGATGAGCATGACTAATAATTACCGCGTCAAAATCAGTTGGAAGCTTTTTAGGCTCCTCATCAAGCTTTATACCATAATCTAAGGCAATCTTACATGAATCAGTTTCAACAGATAGACACGAGCCACCTACTTCTCTAGCTCCACCAAGGACTTTAATTTCCACTTTTGTATTACTCCAAATAAATGCAAGCCACATCAAAAATTGGTTCAACAGCCAATTCAAGCTCACAGATTAAATTTAACTCTATTTTCACCCCGAAAAGAATAGAGCATCATATTAACCTATTGACCATTTAACCCACGTATTCATGTAAAAACATTTCTGTTCCCCATCAAATAATATTCAAAACTATAGTTAATTATGTCAACTATACTAATTGTTTGTTCATTAAAGACTGAGTTGTGTTTGGTTATGGGTTTATTTTTGGTGGGTTAGGTAGTGTGGTTGTTGTGTTTGGTGTTATTGTTGGTTGTTTTTCTTTTTTTAGGTTGTTGTTTTTTTAGTAAGTGTTTGTGTGTTGGTGTTGTTAGGTTGGTTGTGGTGTTGGTTGAATGGTTGTGTGGGTTAAGCGTGTATAGTTTGTAGTATTGTGTGTTTGCAAAATATTAAAATAGAGTAATACTGTAATCTAATATTTAATATTGGGTTTGTTATAAGAAGATAGCTATGGCGGGATTTGGTAATGAAGATAACTAAATTGTATATTGATGGATACAAAAATGTTGTAGATACAAGTCTTGACTTTTCTTTAGGACCTATTATTATTTTGCTTGCACCAAATAATTATGGAAAATCCAACCTTTTAAGTGGAATTCGCGATGGTTTTAAATTTTTACGTAAAAATGGTACTGTCGCCGTTAAATATGTGCAAGGTAAGAGTTATGTTAATTATAATCGTAACAAAGATCATCAACGTTTTACTTTTGAGGTAGAGTTTGAAAAAAGGCGTGATGCTGGTAAATGTTATCTTTATAGATTTGTTCTTGACCCAACAGAAACAGATCATTCTGTAAAGTATCTTGATAAATATCCACGATTTGATTATTCATATTATACAAGTGATGTGGCTGGAATTGTGGAAGAGGAGCTAGTGTTAATTGAAGGTTCTAATAAACGCGTTTTGTTTGAGCGTGATACGAATGATCCTAATATTGCATACCTAGGTGAGGATAAGGCTAATCCTTATGTGATAAACTCTGCAGACACTGATGTGAAAGGGGGGTATCCCCATACTTTTTATTTGTTTTTACACAGGTTTGGCAATATGGCATTGGCAAAGAATGCTGATGATAAAGAATGCAATTTGTTATTGGATGAAATTCATGGAGTGTTGACAAGTCTTACACGTGAAAGTATTGGTATGGTTTTGGCAGGCGAAGATGATGAATTTAGAGCACCTGCTCTACTAGTGCAAGATGTTCGAAAAATGCATGATGCTGAATATACTTTTTTAATTGGACGCTTTATACATATGTTTCATCAATATGAATCTGTTAGATTTGAGCGGTTAGGTACCAGTGGACAACTGCAGTGTCTTTTAAAAAGAAAAAGTGATGACCGAGAAGAAACAACATCAACGCTTTCTTATGGTACAAGACGTGTGCTTAAATTGTTGAGCCAAGTTTTTGCAAATACTGTTCCCTTGATTTCAATTGAAGAATTAGAAAGCGGTTTACATCCAACTCTTTATCGTGATGTTCTTAACTCGTTTTTAAACTGTTTAGATATTGAGGCTTATAATAAACGAAACATGTCTATCCCTGAGAAAGATCATCGAAGAAATGACCCTAAAGTCATTATATCCAGTCATGCTCCAGGTATGATTAACGAGTTTGATGACCATTTGGGCGCGGTATATATTGGAAGGGCAAGTAAAGGTCAGCTTGGGTTGGCACAATTTAGTCGTTTGAATCCTGAGGGAATTAAGGGCGTTGAAGATATGAGGCGTGAATTTAAGGGAATGTTAGGTGTTGGTGATATTATATTTCAACTATTTTTTGATGAATATGCCAAACTGAAGATAGAAGAGGAATGGTTAGACTTTAGTGACAGTCATAAAGGTGGTGTTAGTGAATGAATTTGCCTAGATTTATGATTGTTACAAACGAGTTCGATTGCGATCTATACAAGGAGAGTATTAATAAAAAGCGTGATAATCATGATGTTTTTTGTCCAGTACAGCCTATAGCTCAGTTTTTGATTGCAGCTGGAAAACCTGCTGTTAGGGCTAAATATAAAAAAGAGCTTTGCGATGAATTAAAGTCGCGAATTGTATGTGGTAAGTTTGTTGATGTTTGGCTTTGTACAGCAATTTTAAATGGACAACAAATTGATAGTTTAGTTGAGTTGATAAACAAAGATTTGTGTAAAAGTGTTAAGGCGTTATCCTGTAAAAAACATGAAAAGGATGGTTGGTAATGCCTAAGACCATTTTTATTATGTCTTCAACTTTTGGAAAGGGTTATGCTGTTATTCTTAGGGATTTGTTGAATGGTAAACTCGATAATGAGCAGTACGTAGCTAGATGTTGGTTTGATCAAGAAGTGTTTGAACCAACAAATGTTACTATAAAAAGCCTAAGCGAATTGTATGATGCTCTATCTGAACAAAAAGGGTATGCTATTGCAATGATGACGCCAGATTATGAAACTATGATAAAAAAAGATAAAATGGTTCTAGCGTCTGACAACGTTATTTTTGAGTTAGGTATGGCTGTTGCTAAATTAGGTTTATCTCACTCAATAGTTGTGAGACCAGACTTAGATAATTTTCACATGTTAACAGACCTTGACGGCGTTACATACCTAAAATACAAGTATAG
>WREZ01000011.1 GCA_009779045.1 Candidatus Bathycorpusculum sp.
ACTTTTAATTGTTTCTTTAATTGTAGTTGTTGTGTTACTGGTTTCTTTGTTGGCTTATCAGTCTTTAGTTGTAACCAATGGTTCTGTACGCGTTAAAAACGCGGCTGAGTTAAGAGATGCTGTTAATAAAGCAGAGGTTGGGGTACATGTTGATATTGTTCTTACTAAAGATATTTCTCTTGGTCCTGAGCTTACTATTCCTGCAGGTGCAGACATTACATTAAAAAGTGCTGGCGGAAGGGGCTTTTTTAGGCTGATTGGACTGGATGGACAAAATGTTATCACTATTATGAGTGGTGGACGGTTGACGCTTGATGGGATTATTGTAATGCATGAGAATGGTGATAGGGGGTTGGGCGTATCTGTTTTTGGGGGTACACTTATTATGGTTAATGGAGAGATTTCCGGTAACACAGATGATCGTGGTGGTGGCGTAAATATTAGTGCTGAGGGTGTTTTTGAGTTTGTTGGCGGTGTGATTTCGGGTAATGCTGCAACATGGGGTGGTGGAGTGTATAATTGGGGTACATTTGAAATGTATGGTGGCAAAATTTCTGGTAACACAGCCACACTTACATATGCATGGGCCCATAATGGCGGTTATGGCGGTGGCGTATACATGATGTATGGCTCCTTTAGTATGTCAGGTGGTGAGATTTCAGGTAACACCGCTTTACAGAGTGGTGGCGGTGTATACATTGATGGCACTATGAACTCTTTTGAACGGTTAGGTGGTGAGATTTCAGGTAACACCGCTAACATAGATAACGATGTGGGTAACGGAACCGAGTAAACAGGATTATCAGCGTAAATACTTTACAACCCTAACTTCCCAAAATTAAGCAACATATTTCGGCCATAAGTCGTGTTTATCAGCCATTTTTACAATTAGATCCATATTTAACCTTTTAGGGATGTGTCTATATTACTTATTTAAGTAATGTGTTGTTTCCATAAAAAAGCTTCCATTGTAAAAATAACGTAAAAACAAGCTCAGAACCAAAAACATATTACTTAAATCAGGAAGTTAGGGATAAATTGTTGTTATCCTGTTGGAGTCAATAATGGGTATACTTATTGTTTTATCGTTAAACTGTTCTTATTTTTAGTGAGGGTTATTGGATGTTAATTGTTGAAAATTGAGAAGGGTTAGGGGGTTAGTTGGAGTTATGGTGTTCCATAACTTTGGGGTTATTGTGTGATTTTTAGGTCTTGGAGGATTTTTTTGAATTCGTCGTCGTTTAGTGAGGCGCGTCGGCCGTTTGCGTATATGTTTTTGACTGTGTCTACGACTGTGGCGATGTTTTGGTCATCTGGTTCTGTGCCGGTGATTTCAGTTATTTTGTGTTTGATTATGCCTTTGCCACTTTGCTTGCCTATGGTTAGTCTGCGTTTGTTACCCACAAGTTCTGGTGGGTATGGTTCGTAAGTCCAGGGGTTGCTTAGGACACCGTGAGTGTGTATGCCTGATTCGTGGGCAAAGCCATAGTCGCCAATGATGGCCTTGTTAGGGGGCAGGTGGAAACCTGTGGCGTGGCTGATGTAGTCTGCTGTTTGTTTTAGTTTCTCTGTTTTGCCTTCAAATTTGCGTATGCCATAGTGTAAATACAGGTTTAAGATGACTTTTTCTGTTTCAGCATTACCTGCGCGTTCGCCAATACCTAGATATGTTGTGCTTGCGTAAATTTTTTCCCAGACACCTTGAGCGGCTTTAATGGCCGCTATAGTGTTTCCAACGGCATTGCCAAAGTCATCGTGGGCGTGTATTTCTATGGCTTTGATTTTGGTTTCTTTTTTAATTGCAACAACCTTAGCGGGGATGCCACTTGGCAGAGGTGCATCATCACCTGAGAGGCCGATGCCTACAGTGTCACAAACACGATAACATTCTGCACCTGCATCAGCAACACTGTTAATTAGTTTAGATTCAAAAGTCCAGTCTGCTCGTGTACTATCTTCGCCGTGAACAAATGTGCGCAAACCACAGGTTTTTGCGGCATATTCGGTTACATCAATTAGGTTAGCGAGGATTTGTTCACGAGTTTTTTCAGGCCATTTTGCTTGGAAATGCATGTCTGAAACGGGGTGAGAGATGCCTACTTCATTGAAACCTAATTGTACTGCACTGTCAATGTCTTCTTTTACTGCACGACACCATGCTGCAATTCTCATGTCTAGTTTTTGGTTTAGGATGAGTTTTGCGGCTTGTTTGTCAGGTTCTTGATAGTGGAATAATTCGATTCTTTCTACGCCTATTTCGCTTAATAGTTTAGCTATTTGTGCGGCGTCTTGTGGTCCAACGGCTAGGCCAGGCATTTGAATGCCGTCTCTTAATGTGCTATCGTCGATTATTGGCTCTGTTTTGAGTTCAGGAAGTTTGAAATAAAATTGATTTAACTCCAATTTTTGCATCTCTCCGTTTACTTTATGCTTTTCTCAAACATAATGTAATGTTAGGTAATATTTCTGTGACATTGATAAACATTACTATATAGATTTAACAACCTTATCAAACAGTTTAACATTACATACTGTCGTTTATCTTGTCACACAGCAAATAAAACCTTTACATATAACAAAAAAGTAAACACACATTAAATACTAAAAATGTTTAAGCAAAGCCTTAATGGTTCCTGAAACCGCCAAAACATGCACAGAAGCCGGCATACCCGCAACACGTATAATACAAGCCAAAGAAGCCCTAACAAAATCCAACGTTTCAAGCGAAGTACGAACAACAACAATTTTACAAGAAACATCAAAATTAATCAAAGCCATACTAGTCAAACTAGCGCCCACCTCACCATAAAGCCGCGTAACAGACCCCCAAATAGCATCCATTAACTCTTTTTCAGAGGGCACACCTTCCATTTCCACTTGCAATGCCAAATAACGCCGCTTCACCCGCTTCACAGACCACAAACCTCCTTAACAATACGCACTCCTGGAGCAACAAAATTGCTACACAGCTTTTCACGATTACGTAAAACAATAGCTAAAGGATTAGACGAAACAGCATTTAAACCCTCAACAATATCTAACCCAAATATGTAGGATAAACTTGCCATGTCACGTGGCATACGCATAAAACGTTCTTCATTTACACCACTGGAAACAATCAAGGGTACACCAAAAGTTTTGGCAATTGTAATTTCACGCCGTAAACAAGCCAGAAAACGAATACGCGCTGGGCCTTCTAAAGTAAACAATGGTTTAACATCAATTTCTAAAGCTGCATTGCCACTACGAGCAAGTTCAGCCTCAGAACGATCAAAAAAGCGGTTACGATAGTCAAGATTGGGAAAATTCAACAAGTCTACCCGACGATCTTTGGCAGCTTGACGAGAAAGCTCTTTATTATCGCAAAGAACGCAAATTATGTCAAATTTACGTCTTAATCGGCGTAGACTATTCATAAGGTCATTTTCGTTTCGAGGATACAAATCCGCTCTTAAAACAGGTTCGATGCCGGAAGTTTTACAAACTGTTGTTAGGTTCTCAATTTCACTTGTCGTTGGTTCAAAAGAAAAAGGGACTGCTATGTAGCGATAACCAAAATTTGTTGCGCGCTGTATTGTATTTTGAAGGGTTTGTGTGTCTTTTGGGTTAATTTTTAGGTGTAGGTCAGCAAATAAGCGTTTCATGGTAGTAACCCAGATTTTTTGAGAATCTCTATTATTTCTTCATGTGTTTTATTTTTGAAGTGAATTTTAAAGTGGATGGGATCGTTTTGTGTGAATTTAATTTTGCCTAGTAATGCTGCTTGTTTGTCAAAGCGTAGGTATAAGTTGGTTTTGTCTATATGTAGCTGGAGGTTGTTGTTTAGGGTGTCTTTGTCTATGGCGTTTATGTTTTGACCTATTTTTTCAAGTAGGGTGGGTAGGTGTTTTTTTTCGGTTAGTTGGGTTGTAAAAAGGGTGATAGAGTTCCCGTGATGTCCTGTTAAATTGTTTTTTTCGAATTGTACAGTTTCAGATAGTTCTGTTGGTAGTAGTTTATGTAGTGCTGATAGGACTTTTTCTGGGTCTTCTGTGGCGTGAGCAAAGGCTCTTAAATCGATATAGTTGACAAGTGATTTTTGGGACATTGGGCACCGAGTTCTTTTGACTTATAGCATTATTTAGCTAAATTTATGCTTCAGTCTTTTTGTCAGCTATACGGCTTAAGGTTTCAATGTTGCTTTCGTGTTCGCTTTTGCGTCGAAAGTCAACGGGTATGCCTAATTGTTTAGCTTGAAAGCAGGTTATGCCTGCTTTTGTTAACTCGTTTGGGCTAAAACCTCTGCCTTTTTTTGTTTTGCCATCGGGTTTTTGGATAACGGGTTTTATGTTACACATGATTATTGGTCTCCGTGTTTTCTTGCGCCTTTCCGGAGGCTTGGTCTAACTTTTTCTGCTCCGCGTCCACGGTTGCGTAATCCTCTTACTTGTTTACCTGCGCTAGTTAGGCTTCTAAAGACGCGGCTTGTGTGTTGACGTTCGGTAATCCAGTTTATGTCTTTATCTGCTTGTATAACTGGACTATGAGGGTCAACTAGTATTACTTCAAACCATTTGCTTCTTCCATCTTGACCAACCCAGTAGCTGTTTAGGACTTCTAAGTTAGGGAATTTTTTTGCCGTTCTTTCCTCGGCGATTAATCGGATACTTTTTGATGGTTTAAATTTTGCAACACCCATACGTTTTGGCCGTCTACCAGAGCGTGGTCTTATTTTACGTAGTCCACCACGTCTTACGCGTGTACGGACAACTACAAAGCCTTGTTTTGCTTTGTAACCTAGTTTACGGGCTTTATCGAGCCTTGTTGGATGTTCAATACGTGTTACGGTTGGTTGTCTTCTCCATTGCACTAAGCGTTGTCGCATTAGTTCTTCAACAAAGGAGTCTTCGGGCTTTGCCCATTCATCTGCCATGTATTTGTAGGCCATTTGTTTTTCACCTAATGTATTATTTGTTTACGGTTCAGCCTTTCGGCCACATCCCTGCGGACATGTTTATCCGCCTGCATTTTTACACCAGATTACCATTGCATAAAATAAACCTTTCCAGAAAACAGGCACTCTTAATACGTCAACAGCAAACAAAGAAACAAAATAACCCAAAACATGACGCTCTGGATACTTCAATTAAAAGATGCGCCATTCAATAATTACAAAATATAGTTAATACATAAGTTAAGTGACAAAATAATTAAGAGGGAAAAATTGTTGTAAAAATAAAAATTGAGGCGTTATTTATCCGAATAATGCGCCTAATCCTTCTAGTGCTGCTTCTTCTTTGGCTTTTTCGTCTTCAGCTTTCTTCTTGTCATCTATTGGTGCGGCTACTTTAGCTTCATCACCTGTTGCGGGTGCTGCTGCTGGAACTGCGGCCATCATAGTTGGAGCTGCTTTAATTGCTTCATCAATGTTAACTTCACTAAGTGATGCAACGAGTGCTTTAACTTGTATTGTATCAACATTAATACCTGCTGCAGTAAGAACTTTTGTAACGGACTCTTCATTAATTTCTTTACCTGCCTTGTGAAGGAGCATTGCTGCGTAAATGTTTTCCATATCTTTTCACCTCTTCATTAGACTATTTTAACCATAGCGACATAACTAACTAAAATAGTTAATGTCTTGAATTGCAGTTGACTGCATCATCTTGCCGCTTAAAAGAAAACCCTATGCCTTAATAACCTTTCGCAGCACAGATGTTATGATTAGATAAAATATTACGTATAAACAAATTTTTGCAGCATACCACAACATTACAATAGCATATTCTATGATGAGAGCAAAGGGCATGCTTTCAGTATAGAACCTTTAGGGTGAATCATTAGATGTGGATTCTGTTGGAAGTTCTGTTTGAAGAGGGGTCGTGGGCTCTTTTTGTTTTTTATACATAAGTGTACCGATTATTGCTATAGGTATCCAGCCTGTGATGATAAATACTGTTGCGGGAAGTCCGGTAAGGTTAGGGAATCCGTGTAGGTTAAAGTATGTTATAATGTCTTGCATGAATATTTCCCAGATTGTGAAAGATATAACCATTGAGATGATCGCAGTGTAGCCATATTTTTTGCCGAATTTGTGGAATGTTTGAATAGCCAATATTCCGGCGAAAAAGAAGTCGCCAAGACCAAGGCCTCTAAAGGCCATAACGCCGGCGGCATTATGGTAAAAGGGAATGTTGGGTAAATAAATGATTACGGGTAGACCCAATCCTGTGAAAGTGTTTGCTGCGGTAATCATTGGCCCACTGAAGACCAATATAATATCTAATATTGTCAATAGTGCAGCAAATATTCCAACGGTTTTCCAGTTAAACATTGGACTAATATATAGGATAATAAGTATCGCAAAGGTTGCCCCAAAAATATCTAGTACATAGGGGAACCAAATATTTAATGTATTTTCGAAGTGAAGTATGTTAAAGAAGATAAAGATTAATAGAAATAGTGCAGGTGGTTGTGCTGCAAGATACCATTTTGTTTTTTTACCGTCGTCATTTTTCTTTTGTTCATATGCTGCTATTGCAAAACATATTATGGTTAATCCAAAAAATGCTCCTACTCTAAAGGGTGTAGCGGGGTCTTGAAGGGGTTCTAAAAGGCTAGCTATGCCTGTAATCAGACTGGCTATGCCAATGCATATTGAAAATATTTGTGCTCTTCTTTTTTTAATGTCTGAGAAGAGGTGAGTGAAAGTGAATAGTAGCATTGTGTAGGATCCTAAGAAAATAGCTAGTAGAATGTTTTCAAACATGTTACCTGGGTTAAAATAGGATGTTAGAGCGATGGTTGAAACGACAACGGCTATTACTATGGCAAACATGAGGATGTCTTTTGTTTGAAACTCTTTTTCTTCTGTCATTGTTGCTTTGATTTTTTTTTCTGCTCGTTTGTTTAGGAGAAATGCTGCTGTTACAACTAGCAGTAGAGTTAATGGCATAGCAATGTCGAAGGTAGGCATATGAGCAAAGTGAGAACTGAAGCATTTATTTGTTTACCTATAACCTTGAAAAAGCTTTGATAAAATGGGTTTATAGGTTAAATTGTGTGTTCAGTATTGCTAAGGAGATTATAAGGGCTTCTTCTGTTCGTACTGTAGCTGTTCCTTGGTTGGGAACTGTGTTAACGATGAAGTCTGAAATGTTTTCAAGGCGTAGACCTTCATCTTTAACGATTTCATGTAGTCCACGTGAGGGGGCGCCAAAGGCCATTAATACTCTGTTAGCTTGATTCCATCGCTTGGCAATTTTGTCAGCAACATCAACAAAGTAGTTAGCAACACGGGCAGTTGATATTACTAAATCGAATTGTTCAGTTTGCAACATGTGTCCAAATGTTTCATTTTCAACTTTAACTTGAAATCCCCAGTAAGAGGGAACATCGTTACGGTTGACTGATTGAACTTCAATTCGTTCGCCATTTTTTATAACTTGAACTGTTAAGCGTTCACCAACAAAGAATTGTCGCTCACGTAATAGGGCGGTACTTTGGACGCCAAGGTCAACTATTAGGCCTTCTTTTGTTTGGTTTAATATTATACTTTCGCGGTATTCACCAATTTTTAGATCTCTGTTTTTACCGCTGGTCGGATGATGTGGTGCACGTAGAGGTGGCAAAATTCCAGCGTATTGTAGGTCGGGTTCTATTTTGTAGATGTTTTTTCTTAGGTATTGTGGGGTTTCTATATAGTTTAATAATTTTGCTATAAGTTTTAGATCGCGTGTTTGGTTTGTGTGTGGGTCGTCTGGGTATATGATGATTTCTTGTATTCTAAATATTGCTGCTGCTCGGGCGATTAATCCTATCTTTGAGGTTTTCTCGCGTAGGTGAGGTGTGTCAGATATTATGGATACTGGAATAGCTATGGAAAGTTTGCTTTTGTTCACTTTTTTTGCCTACATGTTTATAGTTGCGTTCAGCTTAAAAAGGTGTATAACGATATTAAAATAAGTAATGTTGAGGTTTAAGCGATGGATACTCATAGGTTAGTAGATCCTCAAGAAATGAAGCGGGTAGATAAGGCAGGCATGTTGCAGTTTTGTCTAAACATGAGTAGACACTATCGAGAGGCAGCTATTTTAGCTACAGGTATAACAACTAGTTATCCTAAACCCCGCAATATTATCATTGCAGGTATGGGTGGTTCGGCTATTGGTGGTGAATTTCTTAAGGATTGGGCGAGAGGTAAAATTTGTGTTCCTATAGAGGTTAATAGAGAGTATCATTTGCCTTTTTATGCTAATGAAGAGACTTTGGTGTTGGTAACTAGTTATACGGGGGATACTGAAGAGACTTTAAGTGCTCTTCTTGATGCCCTTCGAAATAAGTGTATGATTTATTGTATAACAAGTGGTGGTACACTTATGAGGATTGCAGAGTGTCTAAATATTCCCTATTTACAGGTTCCAGCAGGTATGCCACCTAGGGCAGCTTTGCCATACATGCTTATACCTCTGCTAATGTATCTTGAGAAAATAGGGTTATCTGAGGTTTCTATAGAGTTTAATGAAGCATTTTCCATACTAGAAGAAGTTGAAAGACAGAATGCTGCTAAAACACCGGTTGCAGATAGTTTCGTTAAAACTTTAGCGATTAACATTGAAGGCGTTATTCCTATGGTTTATGGTTTTGGCATTTATAGTGGTGCCGCTAGGCGATTTAAGCAGCAGATTAATGAGAATGCTAAAATGGTGTCAAAATGGGATAATTTACCTGAGTTAAATCATAATGAAATAGTTGGGTATGAAAAATCTGAGGCGCATAAAGATCGGTTAGCTGCGATTTTTATTCGTGATAGGGATGAGTCCGTAGAGATTCATAGTCGTATTGAAGTAACAAAAAAGCTCATGGAGGCGTCTGGGGTAAGTCTTTATGAGGTTTGGAGTCAAGGTAAAAGTAGTCTTGCAAAGATGCTCTCAGTTATTGCTGTGGCAGATTTTTTAAGTAATTACTTAGCTATACTTCGTGGAGTTGATCCTACACCTGTTCAAACAATTGATAAATTAAAGGATTCTTTAAAGAAGAATTGTGTAAAAGAACAGGTTATTAAAGAGATAGAAAAAATGACAAATGTGTCTATTGTGACACATTGAGTTTTTTTAGAAAAGAAAAGTTAGGCGTTTGTGTAGCGTTTAAATTCTTCCTCAGCTACATCTATGGAGGTCATTTCAGGTGGACGTTTAAATCCGTAAGCACAAATTACTTTAATTGCGCCTGATTGTTTTTTAGTTAACGCCACTTTAACTGCGCGTACAACATCTAAAAGTATGCTGCCTGCGTTTGGGGCGTCAACAGTTTGGAATTTTAAGTCAATTTTTAGGGGTGTATTGCAAAAATAGACGCCATTTATGTAGAAATAGCTATCACGTTTGTTTTGTAAAAAGTCCACATAGTCCGTTGATCCCGCTACAATATTGGTTTTGTATGGTAAGGCTGATGCGACTGACTCGGTTTTGATTGTTCGTTTCGCGTCTCTTGTGCGTTCGAGTGTATCAACGGATTCTGCCCCGCCTCCGACGTCAAGTTGATAAGTTTCAGAGATTTTTACACCACTCTCCGAGAGCAATTTGAGTAAAGTTTTGTGTAATGCTGTTGAGCCAACTTGATCTACTAAATCATCGCCAATAAGGGGCAAGTTTGCTTCTTTAAATTGATTTGCCCACAAGGGTTCACTTGCAATAAAGTTTGGAGTAGCATTAATAAATGCACAACCCGCCAGGATAACCTGTTTTGCATAATATTCAGTTGCCTTAATTGCACCACTTGGGAGCAAATTTATAACCATTTCAGCCCCTGAATTTTTAAGCGTTTGAGCAACATCAACATCAACTTGGCTACTTACTTTAATTATGTCTTTTGTTGACTCCCCAACTCCATCAAGAAGTGGACCCTTACTTACTATAACACCTGTTTTTGGCACTTGAGATACTTTTGGCGCATTATTTGGTTCAGCAAAAATTGCATCTGAGAGATCT
This sequence comes from Candidatus Bathycorpusculum sp., assembly GCA_009779045.1. GTDB lineage: Archaea > Thermoproteota > Bathyarchaeia > Bathyarchaeales > Bathycorpusculaceae > Bathycorpusculum > Bathycorpusculum terrae. Next base: position 9,969 of record WREZ01000011.1, read on the forward strand.
AATCCGACTTTACGCTCATCTACATCAAATGCTGCAACAACTGTTATGTCACATGGAGTATAACCAGCTAATGTTGAGTTACGCAAACCAACAAACTCTTCTGGTTTTGAAGCTTTACTATAATAATTTAAACCCTGAAGGAAAGCGGAAGCACAATTTCCAACACCAATTAATGCAACTTTAATTTTTGACACTTCTTTGGCACCTACACAACTTTCATATTTATACCAACCCGTATAAAAAGCTACGCCACGATAAAACCGTACTATAAGTGTTTGAATAGAAAAAAATAGTACTGCAAACAACAAATAACATCATCACCAGATCAGAGACTTTCTGAAAAGTGGATTAAATGATAATGTTTACTATGTGCTCAATTTGAAGGGTATTTTTGAGGTTTTCTGTAGAGTTATTTGTATGATTTTTTGGAGGGTTATTTAAAAAAAGCTTTTAGTTATGTATGTGTTAGGTAACACATAACTCATATGTTTAGAGTTAGCACGTGGGTTACTGTTTAATAGAGAGATTAGCATGAGCGAGTTGGAAAATTCAGGTTATAATGGTATAGCGTTACACCTACTTCAAGCGGCGGATTGTCAAGTTGGAGATATCATACGTGTTATCAGCAAAGATAGGACTTATGAAGGGATTTTAATTCCACGTGTAGAACGGGGAGATGCTGCAAATATTGTTATAAAACTGAAGAGTGGCTACAACATTGGTATAACAGCTTCTGAAAGTGTTAACGTAGAGAAAATTGGTATTGGTACCAAACCCACGTTTATATCGCCAACACCGCCCAAACAAAACTCTGCTTTGCCTCATGTAGTGATTATGAGTACAGGTGGAACCATTGCGAGTCGTGTGGATTATCGGACGGGTGCAGTTCGTTCGGCCATATCGGCAAACGATCTTTATGGTGTTGTGCCTGAGTTATCAGAAATTGCTCGTATTGATACTGAAATTGTTTTTAGCATTTATAGTGAAAATTTAACTCCAAAAAATTGGACTGAATTGGCTCATAAAGTTGCTGAATGTGTAAAGCAAGGTGTTGATGGTATTGTAATTGCCCATGGCACAGACACTATGGGTTACACTTCTGCAGCATTAAGTTTTGCATTACAAAACTTGCCTGTTCCTGTGATTCTTGTTGGAGCGCAACGTTCATCTGACCGTCCTAGTAGTGATGCTGCAACTAATTTGATTGGCGCTGTCAAAGTTGCCAGTGAAGCCCCTTTTGCTGAGGTAGGTTTAGCTATGCATGAAACGGTCTCTGATTCAGCTATTGTTGTACATAGGGGTGTTAAAGTTCGTAAGTGTCATACAAGTCGTCGGGACACTTTCAAGTCTGTTAATGGTTTTCCTATTGCTAAAGTTTTGAATCAAAAAATTATCCTTGAAAATGAGGATTATCAACGTAGGGACAGTTCAAAGGAGTTGATTTTGAAGGCGGATTTCTGTGATAAAGTTGCGCTTGTAAAGTTTTACCCAGGTATGGATCCTTCAGTTATTGATTTTTATGTTAATCAGGGTTTTAGGGGTATTTTGCTTGAAGGTTCAGGTTTGGGGCATGTTAGTTCAGTCTGTTTTGATGCTATCAGAAATGCTACTGCTAAAGGAGTTGTTGTAGCGCTTGCTTCACAGTGTATTTGGGGGCGGGTTAATATGAATGTGTACGATACAGGTCGTGATTTGTTAAGTTTAGGGGTTGTGCCTCTTGAGGATATGTTTCCTGAGACGGGGCTTGTTAAGCTTATGTGGGCTCTTGGTCAGAGTGATGATGCTGAAGAAGTACAGTTGTTGTTGAAAACTAACATTTCAAGTGAGTTTACGTTGTGTACTCGTTCTCAAGAAAAAATTGTTTATGGAGTGGAATAAAGTGTCTGTTGTTGATTATACGAAGATTGGTTTGAAAATTGGTTTAGAAATTCATCAGCAACTTAATGTTGGTTCAAAATTGTTTTGTAATTGTCAGCCAGAATTGTTTAAGGAGAATCCTGAGGTAACTTTTTTGCGTCGTCTTCGTCCGACGCAGAGTGAGCTTGGGCAGTTTGATCCTTCAGTGTTTTTTGAGTTTCAAAAGGGTGTTAGAATTCTTTATGAGGCTAAGGGTAAAAGTGTGTGTCTTGTTGAGATGGATGAGGAGCCACCACACCCCTTGAATAGAGAGGCTTTAAAAGTTGTTCTCACAGCGGCGCTTATGATGAATATGCAACCTGTTGATGAGGTGCATGTTATGCGCAAAACCGTTATTGATGGTTCTAACACTACGGGTTTTCAACGTACAAGTGTTATAGCATTAGATGGTGGGATAAAGGTGGGTGAGAAGACTATTTTTATGCAGGCGGTTAGTCTTGAGGAGGATGCTGCGCGAAAGATAGGTGTTGAAGATGAGGGTAAAACTATTCGTTATCGTGTTGATCGTCTTGGTATTCCGTTAATTGAGGTTACTACGGCGCCTGTGATTTATTCTCCTCTTGAAGCGCAGCAGGTTGCCTTGGCGATTGGTAAGATTTTGCGTGATACAGGTAAAGTTATGCGTGGTTTAGGGGTTATTCGTCAAGATCTTAATGTGTCAATTTCAGAGGGTGCTTTAATTGAAATTAAGGGTGTACAGGAGCTTGAGTTAATTTCCACGGTGATTGAGTATGAAGTGCAGCGTCAACTGGGGTTACTTAGTATAAAAGAGGAGTTACATAATAGAGGTATTACTAAAGAGAAATTGGAACATGTTTTTGTGGATGTTACAGATGTTTTTAGTGAGTCTAAGGCGAAGGTTATTCGAAAAGCTGTGGATAAAAATCAGAAAGTTTTAGCTGTTAAGCTGGTAGGGTTTGCGGGGCTTTTAGGTAGAGAGTTAATGCCTAATTTTCGTGTGGGTTCAGAGTTTTCTGATAGGGCAAAGTTTTGGGGTAGGGTTGGCGGAATTTTTCATACCGATGAACTGCCTAACTATGGCATAACACTTGAAGAAGTAGCGGCGGTACGTAGAGCCGTTGGTGCAACAGACGAAGATGGAGTTGTATTTGTTGCAGATACCGCAGAAAATACTCAAGATGCACTAAAAGCTGTGGTGGATCGCGCTCAAGAATTACTTGTAGGTGTGCCTGTAGAAACTAGAACCGCTAAAGAGGACGGCACAACACGTTACATGCGACCACGTCCAGGCGCGTCTAGAATGTATCCTGAAACAGACATTCCCATACAGGCCATAACAGAGGAACTAATCAAAGAAGTTTTAGATAATATGCCTGAACCCGCAGAGAAAAAACTATCGCGCATAATGAAACAATACCAACTAAATGAAAAATTGACAAAACAAATCATAGACTCTGAATGGGCCAAATTATTTGAAGAAATTGTTAACGAAACAGCTATATCCGCATCCATTGTTGCAGCGTTTCTCACTGAAACCATAAAATCATTAAAACGAGACGGCATCACAGTCGAAAACGTCAACGAAAACCAAATAAAAACCTTATTTGCCACAGTTAGCTCAGGCACACTTGCTAAAGAAGCCTTAGCAGAAGTTTTCAGTTGGCTCGCAAAAAACGAAAATAAAACCGTACAAGACGCAATAACCACCTTAGGCCTAAAAATGCTAACAGAAACTGACCTAGAACAAATCATTGACCGCATTATCGTTGCTAACAAACAAGCAATTGAAAAGAACGGTAAAAACGCATTTGGAATGCTAATGGGCATAGTAATGAAAGAAGTACGAGGCAAAGCTAACCCAGAAATAGTCAACAAAATTCTAAAACAAAAAACCTAAACCCGTAATTTAACCCCCTCCAATAACATATAGATAGAGAGGAAAAGAAGGTATGGAAAAAATAAGCAGCAAAGCCAAATACATAGGAATGTTACTTGTAGCCATCGCAATTTATTACTTAACAATTTTCGTGTATTGCCGAGTGATGAATTATTACTATTTGCATATAATACACGCGCGTACCTTCGTTAATTATGTTGTATCCCAAACTAACACATTTCTAATTGTAACCATGTGTGGAGCTGTAGGCGTATTTATTCTATATCAAAGCCAAAAAAGCAACAAAGAAAACATAAGCAAATTAATCAGACATCAACTTCTCACAACTGCAACATGGTTCACAATACCCCTCATATACGAGTTAATCTGCTATATCTGCAACATCCCCCTCTATCGCTGGACTCCATTCCTACAGCATCCAGGCATATTATATGTCAATGCAACAATATGGTTAACGACAATACTCTGCTACATTATCAACCATAACAAACAGAAAAAAACAGATAAAACAAATACAATAACAACCACCATTTCAAACCATAGCAACAACTAACTAACCTAATTTCTCGGAAAAATTATACATAGGTGGAGAAAACATTTGGAAAACGTGACTAAAATTGGAAAAACGGTTTAAAAATGCTTTTTACAAAAAATAAAACCTATGTATAATTCACAC
>WREZ01000012.1 GCA_009779045.1 Candidatus Bathycorpusculum sp.
AGTTTTTTCACTAAAATCACGGTTACAACGAAGACTAATCTCAAGTTTACCAGATTTTTTCCCAGCAACAGCAGCCATGTGTGCACCTAAATCAACAAGAGATTTAGCCGCTGAAGCCTCATATGCACTAACATGAGATAACGCAATTATCCATTCCCCAATTTTTACAATTTTTGCTCTTTTACAAGCTTTAAGTTTAGCAAGACGCTCAGAATTGTCAATTGGGTTAGAGAACAAAACAAGCATTTCTTGTGCATTCACACCTGCATTTACAAGACCACCAGCTATCCGAAAAGTATCTGAGTCACCTAACGCAAAGTGTCGCGTATCAAAAGCTATGCCAGCAAAAAGCGCTTTTGCCTCATTTAAACTAAGTTGAACATTGGATTGCTGATACAAGTCATATATAATTTCGCACGTAGCAGCAGCTTGTTCGTTTATTAAACAAAAACTACAGATTTGTCCATTATCTAAACTAGGTGTATGATGATCAATTATCATCATAGGAGCAGTTGAAGTTTTTAGGCGATCAACAATTTCATCAAGCTGATCCAACGTGTTCATGTCAATAAGAAAAAGAACACTAGCCGATTCAATGTTAGGTTTTAAATTCACATTTATAGACAAGTTTTCTATCAACTGCTTAGTAGGCTTGTTAATACCTTGCGGGGCACCAATTTCTACTACTAAATCAGGTAAAAATCGTTTAAGCAAACCTTGAAAAGCATAAGCTGCACACACCGCATCTGCATCAGCACTTTTGTGACATAGTAACAACACAAAAGTGGCTTGCTTCTCCTTTAGTAAATCTACAATCTGATTAATGCTCATAATAGTTTTCTCAAAAAAGTTTCACTTGCCAAATGCGCTTGCGTAACAGCATCGTTTACCAGAACGTTAGCATCAACACCTTTGGCTTTGTCATTTAAAACGAGATCTATTTCAACACTTAAATCAACAGGTTTTGTACCTTGCGCTTCCACAACAATATCTAAGTGGTCAACCAATTTAGAGCCAATCTTATCTTGTATGTGTTTACGGGCAGCGTTTTCAGCTGTCTCACATAAAGCTTCAACTTGTTCGGCAGTCAGCTCTGGTAAACCCAGTTCTACCAAAAAGCACCCACCTAAAAGAAAAGTTATTGTTGACCCGCAACGGGGTTTATATCTTCTTGAAGTTTACTTTGGGTTTCTTTAACTTGGCTACGTACGCGCTCTTCCTGTTTTGCAATAACAGTACTACGTGTTACAAGGAGATCCTTACGTTCGTTTAAATCAGCAGAAACTTTAACTTTATCAGATTTTACCAGTAATGAACCTATAGCTTTGTAAATTACTACATCATCAGCGGTTTTTGCCATTTCCATAAGAGTTTGCTCTACCTCACTTTTCTCCATTTCAACTTGCTGCTTTTGCGCAAGAATAGACTGTAAAGTCTGCTGTAACTGTTGAAGCCGCAACAATCTCTCTTGAATGTTGGGAGGTAATTTGGATAATTCATCACTCAAGTTTAATCCTTCCGTAACAGGCAATAGCTAGGCCCCATAATAAGCATTTCCAACTCTTTTTGAGCTTCAACTACATATTAACTATAAACACAGTTTTTACAAAAAACTGTAACCCTATCACACCATTATGTCTATAAATTACAAACAACAACATCATCTATGTACTAATTGATTGTTTAACCACATGAAACAGAATCCATGGACTATATTTACGCAGACTTCTTAAACCCAAAAACCGTTCGAACCACACAAACAGAGGTATTAACCTATTTTGCGAGGTCCTGCCAAACGGTAACCAATTAAATCCTAATTGGGCACCTAAACAAAAACCAACTTTAGACAAGTCTTGAACAACTCCATCATAGGAATGTAAATATGAATTACCCTTTAACCCCTTTACTTTTCCTTTAAAACTGGATTTATTACCAAAAGTTAAAACACAATCGGAACCAACCTTTAATACACGACTACACTCACTCAGAGGTATGTCAAGCTTTGGAATGTAATCTAACACTTCAAGCATAAACGCAGCATCAAAAACACCATCAATAAAAGGCAAACACCTTGCATCAGCCATTATAACACATGCGTGAACTAACCGCTGTTTACAACGTATAAGCGAACCACGATCAATATCTATATTCACAACATCAGTTTTATTATCAATCACTAAAAAAGAAAGCCGACCAGACTCTGCACCCACATCAAGAACAAGCTTAAACCTAGAAAAATCAACTGATTTCGCAATAAAAGCCAGCTCTACATCATTTAAGTATTTACCCATACGAGTTTTTATAGCCCGTTCCATAAAAGAAATATTTTCAGTCACAATCATCAAATTAATTATATAGACAGGGTCATTAAATAGTTTGTTGAAAAAGACTTTAAAAAACAAGTATATTATTTTTAAAGCTTTTTTGTCAAGATTTTTTTAACTATCCACAGCATAAATCTTTTTGCAGACAATCCTTTAATGAAACGTTTTTCTGTTTGGAGATTGGCCAACTAACTATTTTTAAATAACTAATTACCTATGAAAAGAGTTGCTAAACGGAGAGCTTAAGAGTTTTTTAGTTTAGCTATGAAGAAACCGTTGCAGTCATGTATATGTGGATAAAGGCGTCGACATTGAGTTAGCCCATGTAAGCCGGGCAGTCCAAGTTCTGGTTTGATCTCTACGAGGTGAAAGTTTGGATGTTCTTTTAGGAAACGTTCGATAACCATTTCATTTTCTTCGACAGTTATACTACAAGTTGAGTAAATCAAATAGCCCCCTGTAGCGACTTTTTGGGCGCAGTTGGCTATCATTTGTTGCTGGACTTCAGCCATGTTTTCTATTGATTTTGGGCTTAGTCGCCATTTTGCTGCGGGTTGTTTTGCAAAGACACCAGTGCTAGTGCAGGGAGGGTCTAAAATGACAATATCAGCTTCGCCGGTAAAGGGTAGTGGTAAACATGCGTTAGCTGTAATAGCTTCGGCTATGGTTACGTTCATATAGTTAACTTCTTGGCGCCAAGTTTTCATTCGACGTTTAGAGAAGTCTACAGATAGTATATTGCCCTTATTTTGCATTAGTTGTGCAAGATAAGTTGTTTTAGCTCCTGGAGCGGCACAAATGTCGAAAATTTTGTTACCAGATTTGGGTGCAGCCGTTTGAGCGGCAAAACAACTAGCTTTGTCTTGAACATAAAATAGTCCTTGCTTGAAGCTTTCAAGTGTGTTTAGAGGTTGTTTAAGCTCAGAAATTTTGTATATATACGGTAATTGTTCGACTTTTTGAAGTTTTACACCTTCGATATAGAGTTTTTGGAGTATTTCTTCTTCTGAACTGTCTTTAAGAGTGTTTATGCGAATGTATGTAGATGGTGGCATGTTACTCATATTTAGAAAGGTGGTTGCTTGGTCATTTCCAAAGAGTTCAATGCAGTATTTTACAAACCAGAGGGGGTGAAAGGTTTCAAGGCTTAAACGTTCTTCATTGTCAGAGGCGTCTATAATTGGCTGTAGTTTTCGTGTTAACAAGAACCCAAGATATGGTTCAACTTGTAACAAGGTTTTCCAGCCTAAAATGGAACGTGCCATACTGGCTATGTTTTGGGCTTCGTGTAGATTATATTTGTCCCAGTTTTTGACGACTCGGGTTTGGTAAACGTAGAGTCTTAGAAATGATTGGATACCAAGATTGAATTCTTCAATTTTTTTAGGTGCTATATTGGTGTTTATGAATGTGTCAATTAGGTTTCGACGACGAATTGTTTCTACTACTAGGCCATAAGCATAACGGATGGCGTTGGGGTTAGTTTCGTTTAACTGTTTAATTGTTTTTGCTAACGCGATGTGCTCGCTTAAGCGTTGCATTTCAATCCAGCTCAACGTTTCAATGGCAATTGTCCAAGCATTCTTTAACACTACAATTCACAACACATGCTAAATGCAAAGCTTCTAAATAAGACTTAAAAATTAAACAAAAAAATGCATGGTCACAATCACGCACATGTTTACAGAGAAACATAACTTGTGAATAATATTTCTAAACTTAAGCTCTTCTATGAACTAAGAAAAGAAACAGACAGCCCCTCAGTTTTTAGTCAGTTTTATTTTTATCAGAAGCAGTTTACATGATAACTGGTTTTTGTTAGGTAAAGATTTTAGGTGGTTAATGCATTAGAGTATTTAAGGAACAGCAGATAGGGAATGGCGCAAAATAGAACGTTAGATTCATTCTTTATAAAAGAAAACAAGCCAGTAGCGTCTCAACCGGCTAAAGTAGCGCAAGCTGAAAAAGAGCCGGAAGCACAAATAACACAAACAGCGCCAGTTGAAGAAAAAGCAAGTCAAGGTTTAGTTAAAAAAGAGAAGAAACCACGAATTTTACCGCCAATGGCACCTCTTGATCTATCACCTTCCTACTTTGTTTCTGCATCATATAATGGTCGTCAACGGAAAGCAATCATTAAGCTATACGAGCCTGAATCAGGAGAATTATATTTTTGGCAAGATAATACAGGTCATAAACCTTACTGTTTAACTAGTCTACCAAAAGAGAAAGTTTTACAGTTTGAGCGAATTACTAAGCATCAAGGCTTTGATAGCTGTATATCTGAACAAAGATTTGACCCCTTAGCCAACCAGAACATTGAAGTAACAAAAATTGTTGCCAAAGACCCCCTTGCAATTGGCGGTAGGCCAAGTGGCACAATAAGAGACATAATTCCAGAAGACCATCCCCAAATATGTGGTTGCAAAATTCAAGACAGCGACACTAAAATTTGGGAGTCCAAAATCAAATATTACCAGTCATATATTTACGACCGAAAACTCTTACCAGGAATGATCTACCAAATAAAGAATGGAACGCTAACAGAAGTAATCGTTAATGAAGCGGAACAAGCACTTGGAAAAATCCGTGAAGTTTTTAACGATGAAACATTAGAAGAGCAAGAATTTGCTGAGATGTGGGCTAAACTTCTTGAGTATCCCGCACCTAAATTCCGCAGAGCGGCTATTGATATTGAAGTATATTCACCACTATCTAATCGTGTGCCTGACGCGCGAGAGGGCGCATGTCCAGTAATTGCATGCTCAATTTATAGTTCTGAAGGAGATAAAAAAGTTCTTGTCCTCAAGCGACGAGATAGACCAAACGAAAAAATCCAAACAGGTACAGATATAGATATAGAATTTTGTGAAACTGAAGAAGACTTACTACAACAAATTTTCAAAGTTTTAAACGACTTTCCATTTATTTTAACTTTCAACGGTGATGACTTCGACCTTCGTTATCTAGTTCATCGGGCATTAAATCTTGGAGTCCCTAAGATAGACATCCCAATTGATGTAGGTAAACGTGTCTGCTCAATAAAATATGGGGTTCACATAGACCTCTACAAGTTCTTCTTTAACCGTTCAATTCAAGGTTACGCGTTCAATAATCGCTACAAAGATGTAAGCCTCGGTGATGTTGGTGTAGCACTTTTAGGAATGGAAAAAATTCATTTAGACAAAGCTTTTGGTGACCTTACATACAATGAGCTATCCCATTACTGCCTTCGTGACTCAGAAATAACTTATAAACTGACAAGTTTTGAAGACGATTCCGCTATGAAACTAATACTAGTGCTTGCACGCATCAGCAGTATGCCAATGGAAGATGTTAGCCGCCAAGGAGTTAGCCGTTGGATACGCAATTTTATGCAACGCGAACACCGCAAAAGAGGGCTTTTGATTCCAAACGCTGAAGATATCTTAACAAAAAAAGGCAGAACCAGCACAACAGCAGTAATTAAAGGCAAAAAATACAAAGGTGCAATCGTAGTCGAACCTACACCAGGTGTTCATTTTAATGTTGCCGTCATGGACTTTCCCAGCCTGTATCCATCAATCATTAAAGTTTGGAATCTGGGCTATCAATCAATTGACTGCAATCATTTAGAGTGCAAAAAACAAATGATCCCAGACACACAACACTGGGTATGTACTCAAAAAAGAGCCCTTGAAAGCTTACTAATTGGTTCGCTTAGAGATTTGCGAGTAAGATGGTACAAAAGTCGTGCAAAAGATAACACTTTACCGATAGAACTACGAAATTGGTACAATACTGTACAAGGAGCCCTTAAAGTCATTTTAAATGCTAGCTATGGTGTTTTTGGAGCAGACAGCTTCGACCTTTACTGCCCACCAGTTGCTGAGGCAACCGCTGCAATTGGACGCTATAGCATCACCCAAATTCTTGAACACGCCGAAGCATCAGGCATAAAAGTACTCTATGGTGATACCGACAGTTTATTTCTCAAAAACCCATCTAAAGAACAAATTGAAGAAGTATCCCACTGGACAGAACAACACTTAAACATGAACATCGATGTTGACAAAGTATACAGATACGCAGTCTTTAGTGCCCGTAAAAAGAATTACTTAGGAGTACTAGAAAATGGTACAGTAGATGTTAAAGGTCTAACAGGTAAAAAGAAACATATTCCAGTTTTTATCAGAGACGCCTTTAACCAAATGAAAGAACGCCTTGCAAAGGTCAAAACGCCAGCGGAATTTGAAAACGCAAAAAAAGACATCGCAAACATTGTCAAAGATAGATACACACGTTTAAAACGGCGCGAATGGGACAATAATACTGAACTTGCATTCCATGTTGTTTTAGGTGATGACCTTAGTAAATATACGAAAACTACACCTCAACATGTTAAAGCAGCATTTATCTTACAGAAAACCGGAAAAGAACTACGTGCTGGTGATCTTATCAGTTTTGTAAAAGTCAACAGCAATAAAGAACGTGTAAAACCTGTTGAATTAACTTATAAAAACGAAATTGATACAGACAAGTACATTGCGTATCTGCAGTCAACTTTTGAGCAAGTATTAGATGCGTTAGGATTAAACTTTGATGAAATTATTGGCTTAACAAAATTAGCACAATTCTTTGTCTAAACAAGAATGATGGAAATAAATGAGAAGATAACTGCAAGCAGGGTAAATGCTGCAACTATTATTGAAACTATCGCAACAATTTGACGTTCAGTTAAGGGCCGATGATAGGTTATTGCTGTGACAAGACTTCGTTTATGGTCGGATTCAAGCTTGTTATCTTTGAATGTTATTAGCGCTTTTTTATGTGTAAAGAAAACTGTTAATAGAATTAGAGAGGAATTAAAGATGTAAGGTATTATTGAAATTAACAGGCTAAGTTTTACGTCAGCGATAACGGCAAAAGAGGCGATGGTCATGCCGATAGCAAAACTGCCAGAGTTACCTACGAATATGTTTCCTTTAAGATTTAAGGCAGTAAGTATTAGCCAGAAAATTATTGGTCCAAGCATCAATAGATAATAAGTGGATGTTAAAGCTGAGATGCTCATCAGACCTAAGATGACAATAGCAGGACAAAAAGATTCAAGCCCGTTAAACCCACCGAGCATATTAACTGTGTTAGTTACAATCATAACAATTAGGGGGATTATTAAATAGAAGTACCAAATTCCGAAATCGATAACCCCAAAGAATGGTAAAGTAATTGATGTACGGGCGTGCATATCCATTGCGAAATAAATCAGAGGTAGTGCTGCAATTAGGGGCATAAATGCTTTGTAGCGCCATTTTAGATCCATCCAGTCATCTAGTAACCCCATAAATCCGCCAAAGAGAATGCAAACTGCAAGGGTTAGAGGGGCAGAAACGCCAATTGAGACTGAACCAACATTAAGAAAGTAAAGTAGAAAAAGATAAACGGCTGCAAATAGGACGTATAGTACGCCTAAACCATTTGGAATTAGAGGTTTGCCGTTTTTATGTTGGTCGGGAACTTTTGGAAACACGTTAGTTGTCACCACATTAATTGACTAAATTAGTGGTTTGGGTGATCTGCATTGTATTTAGCCCAGTTAATTTTGAAGAGCCCAACCACAGGGATTAAGTCGCCATATGGACTAAGTTGTTTCTCTGCACCCGAAAGATATACTGGTTCAAAGTATTGTAATCCCACATCTTCCATATCAAGTACTGTAACAAGTCCGCCAGTGTTGTTAGCATAGTTATATTCAATAGAACTTAACAGTTTATAGATAACAGTGTTCATGCCCTGATCATTCCACTCCCACCGTCCATAATCACTACTTTTTCCAAATGATTTTTCATCAGTCCAGGTATTGTCTGGTGTCATAAAGCCCTCATTTGTTAGACGGTCTTTTGCACCTCCAGAAATCCTTGCCATCCATATCCATTTACCTTCATCACCTAACCCGTAGGACATCACATAATATCCAGTAGGTGACTCATCGTATGGAAAAACGTACAAAGATGTAAAGACCAGTATGTATTGTACATTTTTTTGATCGTATGTAGAAAGCATCGCTAAGGCTTTTTCTTCTGTACTCATGTATACAAAGCCAAGGTTTTCTATTTGTTCGGCATCAACTGTAGCGTTATCGGCAAGTGTAGTAACATTTCCCATAACACTTAACCAATAACCATAGTCCCACCATGCAACAACTACATCTGTTGTCTTTAAGTAATTGTTAGTATAGGTTAGCATATTTGTCCATTGTGTTAGTGGTTCAGGTGGAACTAGCGGGAGACCTGCAGAACTAATGGAGGTAGGCATATATCCACTAGAGTATGCACGTGGCGTAACACTTGTTTGTTGGGAGCTAAGAGCAAACTGTAGTGGATTGAAAGCAAACTGTGTCATGAGAATTATGAGTATCAGCAGTATTCCAAGAATACTGTAGCCTTTATCTACGCGTAATAGTTTTCGTTTTGTTTTCAGAACAGCGGTTGGTGTTTCCTTAAGTAGAGACATGAATGGTTTTAGTAAACCAATTATGCCTATAGCTGCTAGTAGAGCAAATGCTGGCGCGAAAATTGCAAGCAAACGAGCCATTGAAGCGCCAAAGTAAAGGCCTGTTGCACCAAAGATAAGTAAGAATATGTTACGGTTTGTTGGTTTTTTCAGTGTGAAATATAAACCTACTGTGAAGAATATTACAGCCATACCGAGTTCAACATATAGATTGCCCCAGGATGGGACTCTGTGTTCAGCTACTGACGCAATTAATGCATTATCTGCACGAGCGACAGGAGAAATAACTGCAATAAATTTACCTGCGACATTACCAAGATAACCAAAGTATACTAAGGGAATAATACCGATAATTGCTACGGAGATCGCAGCTATTACCGCGTGCATTTTGGTTTTTACGGACATATTGTGACGTTGTAAAAATTCCGCTACAAGCAACACAATGAAGACGCCTATAACAGGGAGCACTGGTGCGGATGTTAGATAAGAATAGCCAACCTGTGGGAATTGTATTGCTATAAGTAATGCTAAACCCATAGTTATGCCATAGTTAATTAATAAACGTCGATCATACCGTTTTAGCACTACAAGCACAAATACGAAAAGTGCTGCTAAGTCTAAGGCGTAATATGCTGCGCCCCAACCAGTGATAAAGTAAGCTAATGCTAAAGCTGCACCTATGGAGTAAATCAGGCTTACACGCAAAGAACGTTTTGGATCCATTGATCTAAGGAACATTAATATAAAGAAGAGTAAACCGAGAATCCCTGGAAGTTCAGTATCAAAGAATCCAAGGGAGCTTCTTTGGATAAATGATGGTGCTAATGCTAAGAAAAGTGCTGCAAATAGACCTACAGCTCGTCCGCCCATATCTTTTCCAATAAAGTAGATTATTAAACAAGACAGTGTACCCAAAACGACAGCTAATAATGAACAGAACGTCATTAAATCAATATTTACACCTAAAAAGCTAGTTACTTGATATAGTGCAGCCGCTGTCATAGGTAATGCTGGGTAAGACCGTGACATATCAAGACCATTAGGATACCATTGCTGATAATTAATCCAATGATCTGTGTATGGTGAGAATAAACCATTTTTCACCATGTAGTTAGTGAGACTGTATTGATAATAGGGGTCATATTCATTTAAATGAATTTGACCTGATGGAATTTCCCAACGTATAGGTAAAATACGTACAGTAAATGCAACCATGAGAATCAGAATTAGTGCTGAAAATACAAAAACAGTGGAGCGATTAAGTTTAAACCGTTTTCCGAAAGATTTTAAACCATTACTAAATTGATCATTAGACATATAGTTAGTTTCCCCTCACGTTAGTCATTCTCTAATCTGAGTTTATTTTAAGTATATCACATAAGGGGTTTATTTATGGCTTTTCCAAAAACAACCATTAACTATTCTGTTTTTTTAACTGTTTAACCACATGAAACAGAACCCACGGACTATAACGACCCAGCCTTCTCAACCCAAATACCCATTCTAACCATGATAAAATAGGCACTAACCCGTTCTGAGACGCCCGACCAAAAGGCAACCAATTATACCCTAACTGGGCACATAAACTGAAACCAGTCTTAGACAAAACCCGCATAACCCCAGTATAAGAATGCAAGTATGATTTACCCTTTAACCCTTTCAATTTTGCTTTAAAACTTGACAGATTACCAAAAGATAGAACACACGTTGAATTGCACTTCAATATGCGATTACATTCCTTTAGAGCAACATCAAATTCAGGAATGTAATCCAATACTTCAATCATAAAAGCAGCATCAAAAACTTCATTTTTGAAAGGCAATTTTCTTGCATCAGCAGCTACAATGTGAGCCTGTTTTGCTCGCTGCCTAAGACGCTTAAGAGAAGCACAATCAACATCTACACTTACCACATTGGTTTTATTGTTTAATGCTAAAAGAGAAATTCTGCCAGATTCAGCACCAACATCAAGAACAAACTCAGACTTATAAAAATCAACAGCCTTTGCGATAAAAACTGTTTCTACCTCTGTTAAATATTTCCCCATACGAGTTTTTGCAGCCAATTCCCAATGAGTCTCGCTCACAAATATAGAAGCATCATCAGAATGTGTAAAAATTTTCTCTGATTTTTTCACAATTATAGCTCCAAATTATTTGTTTACAGATTTTATTTCAACAGTAAATGGTGAAAAAGATAACGTTTTATCACACTTTTTACAAGCGCCAGCATATTGATGATCAAATTTATTAGGATAAATAAATTCAACTTCTTCAGCTACAACATAATGATATTCATGACAAATAATACGTTGCGACATTTTGAATCTTAATAGGTATAATCGTATTAAGGATATTTATTAATTTGTGAACATATGAAATGTTTAACAGGGCAATAGTGCAAATCGTATGGAGAGCCTTTTCAATTGTTAAGTGGGGGTATTAACGTTTGAAAAAGTATACGTTAATTATATCTGAAAAACCTGATGCTGCTAATCGTATAGCTGTAGCTTTAGACGATAAAGGTAAAGCTATACGAGAAAATAGTAATGGTGTGCCTTTTTTTGTAGCAAAAAATGGTGATAAAGAAATCATTGTGGCTTCAGCCATAGGTCATTTATATACTGTATCTGGTGCAAAAAAGGGATGGTTTTATCCAGTTTTTGATTATCAATGGGTACCACGTTGGATGGTAAAGAAAGAGTTTTTAAAAAATCGTATTTGGTTAAAAGTAATTTCAAAGTTAGCTGAAGATGCTGAAGAGTTTGTTGATGCTTGTGATTATGATATTGAAGGCAGCATAATAGGGTATTGTATTCTTAAATATGCTTGTAATAGTAAAGAGAAAATGGCTAGGCGTATGAAATATTCTACGCTTACGCGAGAAGAGTTAAGAGAGTCATTTATCAATTTGTTGCCGCAGCTTGATTTTGCACTTATTGAAGCGGGGTTAGCAAGGCATGAAGTAGATTGGTTATATGGTATAAATCTATCTCGCGCGTTAACTTTAGCGGTCAAAAATAGTGGAGGCATATACACTACTTTGAGTGCAGGTCGTGTACAAGGGCCAACTTTGAAGTATATAGAAACCAGAGAAAAAAATATTCGAATTTTCGTTCCAACCCCTTTTTGGAGTATAACAGCAAAAATAAGCATAGATAACCATACATTTGAGTTAGAATATGAAAAAAAAAGTATTGCAACTAAATCTAATGCAAAAGTTATCAGGGCAGCATGTAAAGTCAAAGAGGGCCAAATTATTAAAATTGATGAAAAAAAGTTTCAACAAAAACCACCTGTACCATTTGACTTAGGTACGCTTCAAAGTGAAGCGTACAGGCTTTTTAGATATACCCCTATGCAAACAGCTAAAATTGCTCAACATCTCTACATTAACGCCTTAATTTCTTATCCAAGAACAAGTAGCCAAAAATTACCACCCTCCATAGACTACAATAATATACTTAGAAAACTCAGCAAATCAGCAATGTATCAAAAGTTAACACAGAAACTTTTAGCTCAACCTATGCTAAAACCCAATGAAGGCCCTAAATTTGATCCTGCTCATCCAGCTATTTACCCAACAGGTAATCTGCCTGAGAAAGTATTAGATACTACGGCAAAAAACATTTATGACCTAATTGTTAAACGGTTTTTAGCTGTTTTCGGTGAACCGGCTCTTAAACAAAGCCTTAAAGTCTCAATAAACATTAATCAGAACTTATTTTTTATGATGTGTTATCATACATTAAAAGAAGGCTGGATAGAATATTACAAGTCGTATGTGAATTCTAAGGATATTTCGTTGCCGCTTTTTTTTGAGGGACAAAAAGTTGTAGTAAAAAAGGTAACTTTAAAAGATAATTTCACTAAACCGCCTCCAAGATTTAATCCGCGAAGTCTTCTTAAAAAAATGGAAAAAGAGGAAATAGGTACCAAGGCAACTCGTGCAAATATAATTCAGACATTATATGATCGCAAATATTTAGAGGGCAAACAAAACATGAGCATAACTGATCTTGGTTTTGAAGTAACTGAGGTTTTAAGACAGCATTGTCCAAGGGTTATCTCATCTGAAATGACAAAAAAACTTGAAGAGAAAATGGAACAAATCCAATTAAAACAAGAAACCAGACAAAACGTGATAGCTATCACCATTGAAAATCTAAAAAATGTTACAGAAACACTTAAACAAAAACAGTTAGAGATTGGAACACAACTTGGGCAGAAAATTAAGCAAATACGGTTTAAAAAACAAACCATAGGAAATTGTCCAAAATGTCAAACAGGAACCCTTGTAATTATTAACTCCAAAAAAACCGGTAAACGTTTTGTCGGTTGCACTAACTTTTTTGAAAACAAATGCGACACTTCATTTCCACTACCACAAAAAGGTGCAATAGAACCGTTAGCAACACCCTGTAAAACTTGCGGTTACCCAGTTATCAAAAATTTAGGTAACCCAAAACACCCATGGAAAATGTGTCTTAATCTTAACTGTCCAACAAAAGAGATGAAAAAAAATGAGTTGTAAAATTTGTGGTCGTCCGAGCAAAAAAGAGAATTATTGTAATTTGCATTTGAAGGCTTATCAAAATATTTGTGAAAAATTTGAGGCTTGGAATAACGCATTAGAGGTTTCTTGGATAGATTATTTAGTTAGTATTTCGAAAAATTCATTAACTGGAGAATGGGCTAAAGAAGTAGTAAAGTATCTAATTGAGGACGAGAGTAGAAATGTCAAAGAAAAATAAGAAGCAACCACAACAGAAACCAACATCTACAGCCACTCAATCGTCAATGTCATTTTCACTTAACAAATGGTTCAAAAAAATTGTAACAACTTATCCAACTGCCCTAATTATAATAGTTATCATTATTGGTTATGCATTGTTTCTGTTTGGAGGGGGGTTATTCACTGTAGCAAATAAAGTTCCGCCCTCTATGTATTATGAAAACAAATTTTACTTTTTATATCCAGGTATTAGCGATCAGTTTATCGCAGATACAGCAATATCTGTAATGTTGTACCTCATGGGGTTTGCTGGTTTGTTAACAATTTATCGAAGTACTAAGAGTGCTAATAAACCAAGGCAAGCATACATGTTACTGATTGCGGGTATCAGTCTTGTGCTGTTATCATACATATTCCTTGAAAGCGCAATCAGCATCAAAATAGCAGGAATATAGCATAACTA
>WREZ01000013.1 GCA_009779045.1 Candidatus Bathycorpusculum sp.
CAAAAATAAAATACCATGGTGTAACCGTGATGAAAGAGAAGTATTGCGCTATAGATCGCGCGGTAATTTCATACAGGAAAAAAGTTGTTTGTGTTGCAGACTTTGATCTTTTCGATTCCGTAAGCATAAGCGATAGCGTACCACATGCTTGCGTTTTTCTTGAGAGAGGATATGAAACAGTGAAGGTTTGGCTATAATGATTGTCAACGGTGTTTTAAAACGGTGTTGGTTAAGCTTTGAACACGATGAAAAACAGAACGATAGAATTTGCGAACTTTGCATTTTGCAACAATTAGAGCTTTTGTTTTCTGTGCAATGTGTTGGTAAGTGGGAAGAGAGGCTAATAAAATGATTCGTGAAGTTAGTAATTATAATGTTGAATACAACCATAAGCTTTTGCTTATGCAAGGTTTTAATCTTTGTGAATATGAAGATCTAGACTATGATACAAGTGAAACAGAACATACATATAAGCAAATAATAAATAAGTTACAAAACGCAAAACGCTACTACAACTCAAACTACCAGTGGTTAGATGAAAGAATATATTATAATCCCTATTATGATATTGTGCAAACTGATGTAATATTGGTAGTTGAAAAAACAAGAAAAGGCTTTATTACTTTTATTTATAGGAAGGTAAAACAATGACAACACAACATCAAAAAAATTACCGTGCAAAACGCTTAACTGTTATTTTTTCTTCTGTGGAGGCGAAAGATAAAATTAAAAAATATGCATATGACAGAAAACTAAGCACAAGCTTCATTATAGAAGACATAATCAATCAATACTTTGACACTTTACAACGGATAGAAAAAGCATATCATGCACAAGATTTAGTCTGGGAAATAAACAGAGAAATGATAGAAAAACAAAAAGAGAGATGATAAATTATGTTTTCTTCTTTTTTTGACTTCATATTTAGTTATACTAATTTTATTTATCAGATAGATAAAATTAGAGCTGAAAAATGTACAACATGCGTAAATAATCGTGTGTGTTGTCGTGATTTTCCTAAAAATAGTAAAATGAAATTTAAAAACAAACAAGCATACTGCTTAGAATACAAAAAATTAGTAAAAGAAATTGAGGGTTATTAAACGGTTATTCCACTTCCCTTGTATTGTAGGCTTGCTTGTTTCCGGTTTCCACTGGTTACATTTACCCCCTTTTTACTCACGTTAAACCCTATGCCTGCTATACCAATAATTAAGATTATAGCTAACAAGGCTATAAGTCCTATAGCAAGGTAAGTTATCCATTGATTATTGTTCCAAAATTCAGACCAATCACCTAAAAGACCGGCATGTTTAGTCCCGTCCGCATCCGTCCAACCAAATAGAGCCGGTGCAACAACCAATTTTAACAAGTAATATCCTAAAATTATTATTGCGGCAAAAGCTGCCGATATAATTGCTATAACTATGATTGTTGCTAAGGTAGATCCAACAGCCGCAACTAAAGCACTAATAAGTCTGGGTTGAGGTCTTTGCACCGTATTATTTTGTGCTGTGGTATAGTTATCCGCATTAACATCAAATGTAAAGTTGTTGCTTGCTGATGTTGCACCAACAGCACCCAAATTAGTAACCATCATCTCCAAACCATATTGAAAAATAGTATAAGCGTTGATTCTTTCACCGCTTATACGCAGCCATGTTATTACTAGTCTTGTGTTTGGGTAGTTTTCGTTTAAACCTTTTTGTAAAGTGTTTCTTATAGCAGTTGCGTTAGTAAATTGTCCTCCGGTCATAGCTAGTTGTTGTTGCAGAGTTACAGCGATTAAACTTTTACGCTCTGTAATGTAGTAGCATGATTCCCCGGCTTCAATTGTTCCGGCAACAGAGCTATTAAAAGTGCTAGTATTTCCAATGGGTGCTAGGGTTCTTGCATCTCCAAACTCCCCTAGCATACTACAATTATTACATTGTTGAGATGACATGTTACCGGCTCCTAGTTAACAATAAGACTATAAATATTATTACTATTAATATAATTAATGCCGCGATAATATACCATTTATAATTATACCACAAATCTATAATTGGATTGTACTGGAAAATGTAATATTCAGTATTACCTAGCACTAGAGTTGGTAAATGAATTTGTAGTGCATTAAGGGCGTCATGAAGCTGATCAAACAATGTACCAAAATAAATGTTATTACCTTTATTTGTAACGGCAACATCAAATTGGTAGCCTGTTACGGTGCTACCTTGCAACATCCACTTAACCCCAATAAACCTAATTTGCAAATTAGGATTAATCTGGCTTAGTTGGTTGTGAACTTGACTTAGTCTGTTAGCTCCATTAAGCATGGTTTGGTGTTCGGTTGTTGTTACTGTAAAGTTTTCTGCTCTATCCCGAAAACGTACACTCTGCCCAGTCGGTATTAAATCGTTTGGCCCATCATTTGCTGTTATCCACGTTCCTAAAGGTATATTGCTTAAGCTACCATTCGTAAATACATGTGACATTATATTTTTTCTCCATTACTAACATTTTTTCTTGATGAGGTGTAATAATATGCTATTGCAAGAATTATACTAATTACCAGTATAACAGCTACCAAAATAATAATCGTAGTATAATCATCTTCTGGTGGTTGTAAATTAACTTCTGTTGGAGGTGGCTTAGGTGGATCGTTGGGTGTGGGTTGATAAACTCCATATTCTCCTTCTTCCGGATCATTAAGAAGATCATCGCTAATGTTAACAAACGCTATTTGGTTTATTATTAGTTGACCGGCTCCAACCCCTCCAACAATAGATAAGCTACCGGCTAACCTAGCAGAGCGTAAATAAGTTAATTGACTAGGATCAGGTATAATAACATAATTCCATCCATTTTCTACTTGTTCTGTGCTAACATCTGCAATAACTTGACTTGATAAAGGTGTACCCGGGTTGATTGGGTCTTCAAACCCATCATAAATATTAAGTTTAAGATGAAGTTTCATTCCAACAGCGGTTTTTAAGCATACAAAAAACCCAAACCCATTGGTTCCAATAGGTAAATTTGTGGTCCTAGCTTTAACTCCAAATTGTCTATAGTCTGGGTAAAGTGGTAAGCCCTCTACTTGTAAGCAAGTGTCAAAAAAACTAACAACCTTCAAAGATGTAATTGGCATTATAGCACCCTCTCTTTTTTACGTTCTCGATCTTCCCCTAACAGGAAGAATAGTAGAGCTAGTACAATAAAGAATCCGATAACGGCCGCTATTAAATATATGTTATAGTTGTTTGTTGGAGGTGTTGTTGGTGGGTAAATTGGTGGTTCTTCTATATCAGGATATTCTGTTTCCCCTGTGCTACTACCTGAAACTTCAAGCCATGCGTTAGGAACAGCACTTCCATAAATATTAATATCTACAACTAATTGTTCATTTCCCGTAACACCATTTGCACTTAATGCTAAATATTGCATGTTAGCTGTAATAATTGCTGGCGCTAAAAATGCTTGTTGCGATTCTTGAACTGTAAGTTCACTAACAGTACCTTCATACGTTCCAGTTACACCAATATAAGCTAAATTCCAAAGTTGAGCTTCTTGTGTGGGTATTTGTTGCATTCGTATTTTTGTGTTCGTAGAAAAAAAGTTTGGTGTAATTGAAACTAAATCAACACTATAAAACACAGGTAAAAAAGTATAGTTAGCTAAAGAGGGTATTATTTGTTTAGCCATAAACCCTCCGTTATCACCACTTATGGTAAATTCTGTGTCAGCAGATGATGTTAATATTTGGTATGTTCCCGAAATTATGTTTATAATACCTTCATTTAAAGAGCCTATGCTACTTAGAAATATTTTTAATCCTTGATAATTATTATTAGTTACATGTTTTCCAGTGTTAAATTTTCGTATTTCTTCTGGCGGTGAGGTTTGTTTTGAAGGACTAGAACTATTATCAATAAATGTAGGATAACTTAAACTTCCTTGTGTTCCGTTTGTGTAAAATGCGTTTCTAGCAGTTCCGTTACTATCTACAATGTTAAAGTTTATACGTGTTGTGTTATTACCGGGCACTTTTACAGCTATATAATTTAAAAAATTTGAAATTTGAGTTAATGAAACTGTTATAGGTGTTGAGTTTTGATCGATTAACTCCCCTATTTTTACACCATTATTGTATACTTCTACCATCTTTTTGTTGCAACTCCTAAAACTATTGTTAAGAAAGCTAGCATTAGTAAAAATATTGCTATTATTTTCCACTTGTTGTCACATGGTGTGCATACTGGGCAATCTATTGGAGGGGTTACTTCAATTTCATCATCAATTAAGACAGCTGTAAAGATTTCTGCTTGCTGACCAGTAAGATCAGGCTCCAACATAAAAACATAGGTTCCAGCTTTAATTTGGTATCGATTATCACCTAGGAAGCTAATGTTTACACCATCAATATCACTAGGAACCATTGAACGTATGCCAAAATTAATCGGGGGAGCCTCAAAAAGCGATAAATCCTGCGTAAAAGTAGCATAAGTATGGCTAGTAGATTGATTGCGTATAGTAAAGTTAACAAATCCTGAAGAAGGCGAGACAGAACTAAAATCAACTAGCAAGTTCGTAAAAACCGTATCCTGTGGCACAGTAAATAAACTGTAAAGTTGTAGTACATTATTAAAAGCGGCAAAGCCGGCCCCAACCGTAACGGTTATTTGTTCATTTTCTGCAATCGGCATCTATTCTTTCACAACTCCAACAAATATAACAATAGTAGCTAAAACTAATAAACCAACAAGCAACAAAATTAATTTATTATCAAAACTTAGGTTTTCTTCACATTCTTCACATTCTAAACATTCTATACAATCTGAAACAAAACCATATATTTCTAGACTTAAAAGAGCTACATTATTTATAGCCGCGCTAGCAGAAACAGAAACCCAAACATATATGCCGTCTGAAAAAATTCTGTCATCAGTTATAGTTGTTGTACTATTTCTTATTTCGCCCGCTGGAAGATTATTAGTAAAAGATATAGTTGTTAACGTTATATAATCAATGTGTTCGGGTGAATCGGTTAAATGAACTCTAAGATTCATACCAGCACCCGAAAGTGTGTTGATAACAATACCACTTGCTATAGCATTTCTTAATAATGTAAGCTTTTGGAGTGTATATTTTCCAACAAGTATAAAATCTGTAGAAGTTGCTATTTCTGCTGGGTTAAACTCTATATCAAGAACTCGTTCTACGGAAGGTATTGTTATTCCACTCCGCTTATTCTAATGTATCCTTGTATTTTTGTCCCATATCGCCCGTTTAGCCGATAGTATAAGTTGTGGCATTGTCCACAATTATCTTTGATACTAAAACAGAACGGTACAAATGGACTGCTATAACAAAAATCATCAGGTCTTATGTTCATTTCATAAATTTTACTTTTGTTAATACCTTGATTTTCTTTGCAGTCTGTAAAAACTTCTAACAAAAAATCTTGTGATTTATCTGTGATTAAGAAAGCCTGTATTTGTCGCAAGATTCCTTTGCTTTTACCAGAACCGCATTTCATACGTAATAAATGATAACTATTATCAATTTCATCATCATGCTCAAAATCGTTTTGGTAAACAAAAATATTTGACTCTCTAACATTATCTTTGCAATTACAATCCACTTTTACTAACACCTTTCTTACTTATTCTTTCAATTGTGACATATATGGGTTCATCCCATGCCTTAATTGTGAATTTTCGTAAGTTCCCATGACTTTTAACATCATGAACTTGCTCTTTCCCCAAACTCTTTTTAATCCCATTCCAATTTGTCTCAGAGAAATAACTTTCATCATCATGTCTAATAGCTAAGACACGATACGGTTTATTTTCGTTAAGATATTTAGTTAATGTAACCATACTTTTACATCCTTCTTATACACATAGATGTTTATTTTATCTTCTTTTAGTTGAATTTTCTTTTTTCTAACAAAACAAAAAAAAGAAAAATTGTAGAGTAGTTTAACTACTCTTTTACTACACGTGTTTTTATCGGCAAGCAACTGGGTTTGAAATCGATTTTGGGCACAATGCGCTTTTTAATTGTGATAATCGGCTCAATACTAAGATTAATTAGTACCTCAATATCATCGATTTCGCTAATGTCTACTTCACATTGAGCTAACTCTTCAATAAGCATCTTAGCTTTTTCTCTAAGTTCGATCTTGTGATCACATTTTGCCTTAAACACTTCAGTTGTACACATTTCACCTTGTACTACTGGTTGTTTGTATTCTTCTCGTTTTTCTTCACGTGTTTTTAGGTTGTCATCAAACATACTCATTTTTGTTTTACCTTCTACTTTCTTTTTCTTGTTCTTTTGGGTTTAGACCGGTAATGCCCACGTACCATGTTGGCATCCCGACTATAACCATGAACTCTTACAGTTCTACTTCTTGACATTTTCTGTGGTTGATCTAATTTTAGTAAACTACTTGATAGAAGTATTTTACTTTTTGTCCGGTTTTGCCTTTTATACGTATTTTGCTTTCACAATCTACATCAGGCATACAGCTAGTCGAGCATCCAAAGAGTACAACGTTTAGGTTTCTGTTGGTCTCATTGTTCCATAAGTCAATGTCATCGCAAATGCGCTTGTTCATTAACTCGGTGTATTCGGCGTTATCATTGCACATCTTTTTAACTAGCTCCATTTCATGTACGGTTAAATCTTTATAGTCTTTAACGCCGTCATCAAGGGTTATTTCTGGCATCATGTACAACTTTACAATTTTTCCCGCGATTGGCAGATCTAGATATGTCCAGCAGTTCTCACCCTCTATGATTTTTTCTTCAAACTTACTCCATTTGGTACTATATTTGGGTGTCATTGCTCCCACTAATTCTTTTAGTAGCAAGCTTTTTTGGCTGAATTTGTCTTCCGGCTTGTTCGCATTCATAAAGAATTGTACATAAGTACATTTACCCGTTGAGAATCCAACATCTTCCAGCAAATCACAATATGAGGTTATGTCTCTGCAGTTACCAAACCCTAATCTTAGGATGAATTCTGCTTTAATCCAACAACCCTCTTGCAATTTGCCACGTATCTTGATCTTGCCGTGCCTTAATAATGGTGTTTCTTGTGCCCATGTCTTCATGTCTTGATACACAAAGTCTGGGGTTATGCCTTCCGGAACAAGCAGATCTTCTGTACCCTTAAACAAACGGATTTTTTTCCATGCCTCTTTTAAAAGTGCTATTTGAGCTTCTTCTGGTGTCATACCGGTTTTGCATTTTGCTTTGAATTCAAATATAAATGCGTTGATTGTTTTATTTGTGCAAAATTCAAAGGATTTGTCTACTGGTATATCGCATGCCTCTATTGCGCAGAATGGGGTTAGGATTTCGTATGGGTAGCAGAGTTTGCCTTGTGGGATGCGTGTTACATATGTTTCTTCAACTACCTTGCGGTATGGGTGTACTTCTAGTATTGGTTGTGGTGTTGGGTGACATTGACCGCTTCTGATGTTGCAGCCACAGTTGTTTTGTAGTTCGATGTGTCCTCCACAGGTTTTACAGCCTGATGTTTGGCTTTTCTGTTGAGCTGGCACACGTTGACTTACATTTCTATAATTATTGTTGTAAAAACCGCGTGCCATTTTAATAACCTCTTGTTTGGACTAATGATGCTGGTTCTTCTGTGCCGTTGCCGTTGCCGTTTATTAGCCAGTTTGACTGGTCTACTAAGTCAGCAAAGATTACCGCTATTGATGCTGCTAAGCCACTAAAAGCTACTAAGCCTAGATAACTTCTTGCACGTGTTACACCGGTTAGAACGCCCCAAATTACTACGTTAACGATTGCTCCGTATGTGACAAAGTATTGTCCGCTACCAAAGCGCCCGTTTAACGTTTCATTTTTTTCTAAGATTCTGACTAGTATAAGTGAAAGAAAGATACCGATTGCAACAGCCGCTAATACTGACCATAGTTTATTTCCTGATTCTCTAATAATTTTTGCCATTTTTAATCACAATGAATTAGAACTTGAGTTTGGGATGTATTTTAACTTTGTTATCTTTGTTTGTGTAGGCAAAGTATCTTTGATATTTTTCTGGATTAGATGCATATAATGTGCTTAATTTATCGTGAATATTTGTATAATAATACGCATTTAACAATTTAATGTCTATAGTTGAATTGGTTGGAAATGATATCAACAAGTCTAAACTGTTACGTTGGTAGGGAGGTATATCTATTATACGTCTGCTAGTTGATAATGTACCTATACCTATGTGACGTCCACGATCAATCATATCTTTATAACTATTGTCTACAACTCTTTGTAAGTTGAAGCGTCCTAGTTCTTCAACTATTACTAAGAATTCATCGTTTAATCCTTGCATAATCCCATCACAAAATTCCCAAAGATCATCTGTGTTTGGTTCGTTTGGTTGATATATGATTTTTTTGGTTTTAGGCTTTTCTCCGTCCCAAAAATTATGTTTCTTATGGCAAAACTTAGCTAGCAACTCTAAATCGTCAAAATATTGCGCATCATCAAAATCATACTCGTGATTAGTGTCATAGACTATAACGTTTGGGGTTAGGGTGTAAACTACTTTAGCAACAAAACTTTTTCCGCTACTTTTGCGACCAACAATACCAACGATATCAAAATAAGGTTTTATTACCATGTCATCTAGTTTAATTTCAAAGTCCACATTTAACCCTCATTTTTCTATATTTTCTTTTAAGAACCAAATGTGCTATAAAGGCTGATATAAAGCTAACAATATAAATTAGAATGTAATCAAGAAGAGAAAGAGTCATGTTAAGCTAACTCTCTTCTTCTTCTGTTGTTCTTATGCGTGTGTAGTATAGATCATTTGCTGTTTTGTGGTTTAGTTTTATTTGTAAGTTTTGTCCTGTTACTAATCCGCCAAATATGCCGCCCATTTTATTTATTATTATGTTGTTTTGTTCGCCTAGAACTTTCATTATATCCATGTTGCATTGAATTGTGATATAATCTTTATCGTCGCTTTCTTTGTATATGTAGATAAAGCAGTTTTCACCTTTAACTAGCAAAGTTAACGATATTGGGAGCATGTCTTCTATTTGATTTTTTGTGGATAAGGGGTTTTTTAGTAGTTTAAGCGGATTCATTTTTGTTGGGTTCTCCGTTGTTGTCTACTGGGTGAAAGTTTACGGGTATGTTTATTATGTCTTGTTGTGTTGGGTTCATACCTTGAGTGGGCATGTTTGCTTTTTGTTGTTTGTTTTGCTTGTATTGAGCATTATTGTTTTGTTGTTGTTTGTTTTGGTCTCTGGATGCAATTTTCATTATAACAGGTAAATGAGCGGCTAACACAATTCCGCCGAAAATGAACAAGGGGCCCCATTCAGAATTGAGATATTTTTCAACTATTAATCTTACAGGTTCTTCCCCCGCCTCACCTAGGAGCTCTATGGTTTCTTCATCAAGTTCTATGTCTGGTCCTAGTTTGTGTAGGAACTTGTTTTCTAGCTTGAAAATTGCACTAATATTTTTTGAAGTGATAACTTTGCTAAAATCAATTTTCTCGGTTTTCTTTCCAGTTTTCTTAGTTTTAGATTTTGTTTTTTTCTCTTCTGAATCTTCTTTATTTTTATCATCCGTTTTACTACTCTGGGAAGATTCAAACGCGCTAATTACTGGATCATCAAAACCATTACTTTCCACATCTAAGTTTTGTTCTTGTTCTAAAGAAGAATCTTCATTTTGTTCTTGTTCGATGTCTGTTAGTTCTGGGTGTTCTTCTTTATATTTTGTTGTGTAGGCTTCTACAGTTTTCTTATTTTTTGATCCTTTAGGACGCGTCATTTTTTTCCTTTTCCTTTTCTTCTTCTTGTTTTGGTTCTAGTTCTTGCACTATTACACTAATGTTATGTAAAAGATCGGTGTATCTATTTATTATCCAATAGTCTATCTCTTTGTTTACTTGTTTGCATAAAAATGATAAGTCTAAGTTTACAAGTTGATTTCTTATAACAACTAGTTCTTTATATTGAATCATTTTAAAAATCTTCCCACCATTCTTTTTTGCGTGGTTTAATGCTTTTCTTTGTTTTGCTGTGTGATCCGGAGCGGTTGTTTTTTACTTTTTCTAGTTGCGATTTTTCGTTAAAAGAAGATTTTTTGCCTTTAGTTTTCGGTTTAAGTTTTTTTGTTACGGTTTTCTTACTGGAAGGTTTTTTAGAGGTTTTGGTTTTTCGTGTAACCTTTTTCTTGTTTTTCTTTGGTTTTTCTTCTTCATCTTCTTCCTCTTCTTCTTCCTCTTCCTCTTCCTCTTCTTCCTCTTCTTCTTCCTCTTCTTCCTCTTCCTCTTCCTCTTCCTCTTCTTCCTCTTCTTCCTCTTCCTCTTCCTCTTCCTCTTCCTCTTCTTCCTCTTCTTCCTCTTCATCATCCCAAAGTTTTAACATTTTAGATTTTTCCTTCTATTGTTATTTTTACATTTTCTTGTGTAAATTCTATGGTTATTTTTTCTTTTGCTATGGTGTTTTGTATGTTAATTAACCATTCTAGAAAAATTTTGTTACTCAAAGCGTTGTCCATTTTTTAAAAATCCTCTCTTGTTGTTTTTCTTTCAGTGTTTTTTAAGTCTAAAAATATGTTTCCTTCTATTTGTAGTTCTCCATTTATTATTTTTAGGCTTATGTTGGTTTTTTCTAAGCGTTTTAACAACTCTAATTCTTTGTACATATTTTTTCACCGTGTTAATAATATAAAAAATAAAGATAGTTGTTTGTTGTTAAGGGTTGTTAGTTTAGCCGTGTAGGGAGCTATTTTAAACGTGAAAGGAGAAAGGGATTAAATTGCAACGGCTAAACTAACACTATTATACTCATCGTCGTTGAATGTGAAGGGTTTTGCTTCTTTTTCTGCTTTCACCATTAAGGCTATGTCTTGTCGTGTGCAAAAGACCTCAAAAGAATCTTTTAATTCTTTAATGTATATTTGTATTGAGTACATGTCCGGTTTTGTGTTTGATTCACGGGGTGACGCATTTTTTGTTAAACTACACGTATAACCAACTAATTCTTTTTTATTTTTTTGTTCAATAAATTCTTGTTTCCAACTCATTTTAAAGTCAATCCTTGTTTTGTTTGTTTTTGGTTGTCGGTTTTTTCTTTCACAGCCGACAGTTGCAAGCTTTAATAACGCTAGCTATTTCGAAAAGTGGTAGTTTGGATATTATCTAATGCTTACCGTTCTTAAGAACAGCCAAACCACACACTTATACTTTATATTTTATACAAGTGTGGTATTTAAGGTTTATTTTATTTCCTTATTTATCAAATATTCAACAAGATAAATTACAAAGTAACTTAACAGAATCCCAAAGATTAAACCTAAACCTAAAAACAAAACATGACGCAACATTTTATTTTCCTTTTTTTATATTTGTTTTTTTATTTTCAAACTGGTAAAAAGGTATTAACTCAACTATGTGAGGTTCACTAGAGTAACAGTTTATATGTAATTTTTTAATATCTATACTTTCTTCATATTTTCGTGAAACGGGAACAACTATGTTTAAAAATTTAATTTTAGCACCCCAAATTATATGTTCACCATCACAGTATTCAGGAAAATATTTTTGCATCTCTTTATAGGTCAATGGAGATTTAGTATATTCATCATCAGTACCTATTTTATTCCTATTCCATCCGTCAATAATCATACTTGATTCAATACTTTCTACTAGTTCAGAATAATTTAAAGGTATTTTTTTATTATTAACTCTATTACCATGATAGCCTCTACATTTAAAAACTGAAAAACCACCAATTTCTATATAATACATTTTTTTACCCAAAATAATAAACTTAGAAGGTAATGAACCATCTACAAGATGTTCAATTTTAAATTTCCCAAACTCACTTTCTGATATAGGTATAACATAATTAACATTAATTTTTTTATCTAAACTAAAAATAATACTATCAGTATCATAATAAAAAACTTTACCGTCAAATTCCTCAATTTTTAAAATATTTTTAGTTAAATAAAGTCTAGCTCTAGCTGTAATATAAGTAGCCAACATACAATCATTATACCATGAATCATGATAATGCCTTTTAATATTTCTATCGTCACTCTCATCAATAACATCATCAAAATCTAAACGCTGTCCAAACTTACCATAGGTAGCATTCATAATAATTTTTGCAAACTCTTTAACACCATCATTATTTTCATTAACTGCAATATTCTTAATCTCTTCCCATTCGTTAATATAATCAATTAAAAAATTATCTATTCTGTCAACTTCTAAACAATAAAGGATTGTAAAATCAAGATCTAAAATAAAACCCATATCAAGTAAATATCTATATTCATCATACGTAATAGCCCTAACACAACCTTTGGTAACATTAAGATAAGATAAAACACTATAAGAATGATTTACACCATATTCATCTTTAATTTTTTCTTCTAAAACCTCTGCAAAAATAGGGTACTTTAAAATTTTGTTCGTGTGAACATCTAAATAGATAACACCTTCGCAATCTGTAATGTTAGGTATATCCACTCTTTTAACACTACTAAAAGGATTAGGTATGGTTTTAAAAGATCGCATTATAAAAGGGTAAAGAGAGTTAACATCGACATAGTAAATATTATTTTGATTTATATCGACTAAAGATAAAATATTCCCTATATAATTACAGTCAATTTTACCACCGTGATAACTATCCCTTATAATATATTCGCTTCTTTCATCTTTACGATTAATAAACTTAATTTCATATTTATTTTTATATTTTTCTTTCAAACGTTTTTTTAAATTTTTCATAGCTAAACTTCCAACAGTCCAAACATCTTTTTTATCATTAAACATCCATGCAAGTAGACCTAAAGCTAAAGTTATTTTACAATCTTGTATATTATAATTAACAATATAAGTAATATCTTTTTCATATTTTAATAAATTAAAAGCTATTTCATAATTAATATCTTCTTTTTTCTCATTAAAAAAATACTTCCCTAAAACATTTAAATTATACTTTCTTGAAGAATTAAAAATTCTAGATGCATCAATAAAAGTAAACTTAGACTTATATTTATTTTTCATATAGGCGACATACATATTACCATTGTTATCTCTAACATTAATATCAAACGTTTTGTTATTTCTTAAAAAAACACCATCATAAGAAAAGTTAAAACAATAACATACAAATCTTCTATTCTTAAGCTTTTTAACAAATACAAAAAAATCATCAACTAACTCAAAATAAGTATAAAATAAAGAACCATCAACTAAACACATAAACCCAAAACAATTATTTTTTTGCAGATCAACAGCAAAATTTTTAAAAACTCTATTAAAAGTCTCACAATCAAAAGCACAAATAATCTTGCTACAAACTGAATTATTAATAACTTTAACTAATTCTAAATTAGATATACTATTACAGTTAGAACAAAATACAATTTCTTTACATTGGCTCATATAAGAAACAAGGTTTAAATATGTGTTATGATATTCTATATTTTTGTAGGTATTTTCCATCTTGACCAACCTACATTTTTTTACTACAAAATAAGTTCCTTTCTATTTTTAACTAATCTTAATTTTCTTTTATCCTTATAAAAAATTTTTTGTTTAGATTTTATATATCTATATATTTTATTATTTTTAAAACCTAATAAATACAAATTATAATTAATAGAATCATCAATTTTCTTTATCTCTTTAAGAAGTCCTCTTTTTTCTTTAAATTTAGTTCTTT
This sequence comes from Candidatus Bathycorpusculum sp., assembly GCA_009779045.1. Lineage (GTDB taxonomy): Archaea > Thermoproteota > Bathyarchaeia > Bathyarchaeales > Bathycorpusculaceae > Bathycorpusculum > Bathycorpusculum terrae. Next base: position 13,730 of record WREZ01000013.1, read on the forward strand.
TAGCTCTTAATTTCTTATTAAAAATTATGCGCATCATTAAACCGCTAGCAATATCACCATAATAAAATTGAGAACCCATAACTTGAACTTTAGTATAATCACTATCACTAAGCGTATCTGAATCAAAGTAAATTTTTTTCATCTTGACCGGTTTTTAAAATA
>WREZ01000014.1 GCA_009779045.1 Candidatus Bathycorpusculum sp.
ATAGGTGGTGAAGATATTTGAAAAATGAGGCTGCTTTTTGAAAATAGGCTTAAAAACTCTTTTTACACAAAATAAAACATATGTATAATTCACACAAATTATACATATGACACTATTTGCCAAACAGACAGATTTAGAGATATTTTTCAAATCTACCGCATTTACAAAGAGTAACACAAACATATGTATAACTATTTCGGGAATTTAGGTAGCTACCAAAAATATTTTCAAACTATAGAACAGAAGTTTTAGAAAAAATAGTTCCTCAAAGAAAAAGAAGAAAAATACAAAAAGATTAAAGAAACAAAAGAAAGCGTTGATTGGTTAGATCATACGTTTAACTAGATCGTTTATAGCTTCTCCGCGGTATCCTGACTCGCCACCGGCTTTGAAAGACTTTTTAACATTGCCTTTGAAGCCTTTTGAAGGGGGATGTAGTTTGAATACTGGAGTCATAAATGGTAGTTTGCCATGTTCTGCTTTGCCAGTTATTATTGCGTCTGCAAGTTCTTCAAAAGTGTTTAAGCCAAGTTTTTCAAGGTATTCAGTTGTCAATTTTTTGTTGCCTGCTAGTCGGGCTCTTTTTTCAAGCATTGCTATTAGGGTTTCTTTTGTAACCTCGCCCCATGTAACGTAGCTATTTACTCTTTGTAACATACCTTTGTATGATGGGCGATCATCAATTAAGATAGCATGGTTAGTGTGCTCTAAGCGGAGCAGTGTTAAAGTTTCTCGCGCTTCTCTTAGTGCACTAACTGTACCGCGAATTCGGACTACTACTATTGATTTGGTTTGTTCTGTTTGTTGTTGTGCCATTTTTACTTCACCCAATCGGCTTGAGTAATCAAGTTATATGTTTTACGTAAACCGTCGAAAATTGCGTATGCATATGAGGGGACTGTTCTTGTTGAACCAAAGCTTCTCATCCAAAGGTCTTTAACACCTGCTAGTCCGAAGATTGTTTTTGCAACCTCGCTTGAAACAAGACCTAAACCTCTTGGACCGGGAACAATGACAACACGGACACCACCACATTTGCCTTCAACTTGAAAGGGTACTGAGTGTGGTTGGCCACAATTGCATTCCCAACTGCCACATCCACGTTTTATTGGAACAATGTTTAGCCGCGCGTTTGCTGCTGCTTTTTCAATTGCATTTCGAACTTGACTGGCTTTTCCGTTACCAATGCCAATATATCCGTCTCTGTTACCAACTGCTACGATTGCTTTGAAACGTGATTTTTCACCTGCGTCAGTTTGTTTCTGAACTAAGTTAACGTTTATAACTTCTTCCTGTATGTCTGGAAGTAAAGCGTCAACAATTTGTGGTTCAGAAATTTTTATGCCACTAAGGAAAAGGTCTTCCATAGTTGTAATTTTGCCTTCTTGAATCATCTTGCCGAGGCGAGTTTTTGGAACCCACTGTTCAAGATTTACTGTACGTCTATCGCGATCTTCTCGTTGTTGCCTACTCATCTTTCTTCTCACCCTTAAATGACGCAATTATGTCAGCTTTAACTTTTGTAAAGTGTTCAGGCAACTTTTCTGGAGCAACACCTGCTTTAAGATATGCAGAAAACTTTTGATTGTATTCGTCTGAACCAACACCTAGTTTCTTTGCATACTTTACAACTTGTTCACCATTTATGCGTTCTTTAACCAGTTTTTCTTCGCTGAAAGGAACATCAACACCGGCATCAACAACACCATTTAACATAGCAAAGATTCTCGCACCCTTAGTTGGGGAAACAAGACCTGCATCTAAAATAGCTTCGCTAACACCAGCTTTTTTAGCTTTCAAACCACAAAGTAGACCAGTTAAATATGCGGATGGAATATTGCCTGTGGGAACTTTCCAACCGAATTGTTTGCTTAACTCTTTACTGTTTGCAGCCACTAAAACAAAGTCTCCTTCAGACTTTGCTTTAATGATCTGTACGGTAGCATTCTTTAACGACCCTCTAGTTACTAAGCGGAGTTTACCAGAAATAACCAAGCCTTTACGGGCTTGATAATCAGTTTTACCTTCACGCCTACGCCTTAATTGTACACGATAATTTGCACTTTTTGCCATCTTAACGTTTCCTCCATAGATCCTTTGATTTCAAATAACGTTCTAGGTCAGCAACAGATTCAAAACGACCACTGCCAACCATACGATAAAATTCTGTGTATGTTTCATCAGTGATTGTCCTATCTGCTTTAAGCTCACGGAGTTTACGACGCAAAGAACGGATTTTAATCATCCAAGCTTCTTTTTTAGTTACATTAGCTCTTGGTGAACCAGTATAACTTCCTGGACCTTGTCGTCTACCTTTACGTTTCTTTTCACGAATAACCTTCGCTCTTGAGCGGCTAACACCTTTCTCAGGTAATGAAACAATAGCTTTCTCGTAAATCAACTTTTTAATTTCTTCACGCGTAATAGCGCCTTCAACATCACTAATACGTTCAGGGTTAATCCAAACACGATTTTTGCCAGTTTTAAGAATTTCTGAGGCGAGACGTCTTTGGCTGGTTAGATTGGTCATTATTTCTTCTTCTCCTTAGACTTTTTAGCCTTTGCTTTGTCCTCTTTAGCTTTAGCTAATTTCTTTTCTTTAGCTTTCTTTTCTTTAGCTTTCTTTTCAGCCTCAACTTTTTCGTTCTCTTCTTTGTCTTCAGGCTCTGCTACTTCTGCAACAAGATTGTTATTGAGGATTTTTATTTGCAATTTCTCAGCTTCAGCTATGATTAGAGCACGTTTCCTCTTACCAACTGTGTGAGCAATGCGAATTGCTTGAGTACTAGGGTCAACTACAACGACTGATTCAGCATTATAAACAATGACTTCACGGTAACCAGATGGATGTAATCCACGGGCAACTTTAGGTCCTTTGTATCCAGTGCTAGGACTTGCTGGCCAACCTTTAACTTTTTGACGAACTTTATTGTCTAGACCACGAGGTCTTCGCCAACTTTCGCTAAACTTGGCATCTCTCCAACTTTCTGGCCTAAGGAAAGCAGGTTTTTTGTTTCGTGCACGTTCTCTTGTTCTAAGTGCGTCACGCTGTAATTGTGGTTTCTTTTCAGTCATTATACCATACCCTCATTTCTTTCGTAAACATATAAGCCGTCAAGGAAAATACGTACATCTTTACCTTTTACACGTGATGCCTGCTCAATGTTAGCTGCTGTTTGACTTACTTCTTCTAGGTTTATCCCTGAGATAATGATATCATCAGTTTCAATTTTAACTTTGACATCCCCTAGGACTTTAATGCGCCTTGCTTTTCTTTCACCTATAAAGTTTTCAATTAGAAGGGTTTTGCCTTCAAGCTTTACAGATATTGGAAAGTGAGAAAACACGATTTTTAGCTTGTAAGAGTAACCCTTGGTTACACCAGTTATCATGTTTTGAATATGCGCATATATTGTGCCAACAAGAGCTGCTTCTTTTTTACGAGGCCATTTTGCTGAAACACGAACAGTTTGTCCTTCAGCATCAATGGAAACTGGAGCAAAAGAAAAATCCCTAGTTAAGGAACCTTTTTCTCCTTTTACACTAACCACTTTACCCTGTAAGTTGATAGTTACTTCCTCAGGGACTTGAAGAGTTCTAGATATTTCTGGAAGCCGCATAAAAAAACACCTTAATACACGAAGGCTAACAGCCTTCCTCCTACGTTCTTTTGCTCAGCATCCTTATGTGCAATAACGCCTTTAGACGTTGATACAACCATTAACCCTACATCTCTTGATGGAAGGAACTTCTTTTCCCATTCTTCAAATTCACCAACTTTAGATGGAAAACGTGGCTTAATTGCACCACACTTGTTTATTCTGCCTAATAGCTGAACTTTAAATTTGCCTAGGCGACCATCATCAATGAATTCGAATTCACCTATGTAACCATTAAGTTGCATTATACGTAAAACGCGACCTAACAGTTTAGAGGCTGGGCTAATGATGCATTCACGTTTATTTCGCATCTCGTTGTTAATTATTGTTATTAATCCATTTGTTAAAGTATCCATTGCCCTAGCTCCTACTCATATTTTTTGAAACCTAATTTTGGTGCTGCTTCTCTGAAACATTGTCTACATAAATGTAGATCATAACGTCGAATTACTGGCCCGTAAGCACCGCATCTAACGCATGGCCGTGAACCTTTGCCGTGTTTTCGTTCTTTTTTAGTTTGCTGTTTTCCCATACATTCTCACTTCTATTAGACTATTTCGACTCCTAAAGTTCGTCTCACATATTCTATGGACTCTTCAGGTGTAAGCAAATGTTGTTTACCAATGTGTTTTGTTTGTTTTCGACGGATCTTTATGCGTTGACCTGGACGGTTAACTGAAACACATACATCCATACCAAATATACCAATTTCTGGGTCATATTTTACGCCTGGAATGTCAATGTGCTCTTTTAAGCCGAATGCAAAGTTTCCAATTTCGTCAAATGATCGTTGAGAGATTTTATTATCAATGACTGGTAGTACTTTCTTTAAAAAGGCTAACCCTTTTTCGCGGCGCAAAGTTACAACACATGCGATTGGTTCACCTTGTCGGATGCCCCAATCTCTGATGCTTTTCTTTGCTTTTGCTTTGTAAGGGGCTTGACCTGAAATTTCGTTAAGTACACGAGAGGCTCTTTCAAGCGGTTCGCCTGATTTGCCAATGTTGAGGTTAACAACCACTTTTTCTATACGTGGTTGTAGCATTTTGTGTTCAGTCCACTTGTTTTGGGCTTCTTCAGACAACTGTGTTTTCCTCCGGTTCTTCTGCCACTGTTACTTGGGGTGATTCATTAGTAGCGATAGAAAAGATAAAGTCCAAAATAGTTTGACACCGTACACCTTTATCATCTTCAATAGTGACTAGCGCTTGGTGACGTTTTTTAGCTTCGGTCTTTTCTATTTCAACTATTTTACCTTGAACACCAATGTTTTTACCGCCGGTGATAACTGCAGTGTTACCTTCTTTTGTTTTTAGTTTTTCAGCGACTTGACCGTCGGCAATGTTTATTTTAAGGATGTCAAAGGTTTCATAAGTTACTTCAACAGGGTTCTTTGGATCAGCAACTTTGATTAGCATGTTTGTACCATCGTGAAGTGAAACTTGAACACCAACACTTGTTGTTGTTTTGTTTTCTACACGAGCAAATTTGTATTTTGCATCTTCTTTGCTGATTGCAGATAGAATTAACCCTTTGTGTGAAGGCACAACACGGTAGTACCGATTGGCATCAGGCATTGAGATGACATCCATTAAACCAACAGGAAAATCATCTTTCTTGCGAACTATACTGTTAACTTGAATTTTGCCTTCTGATAGGATAAGTTTTCCTTCTTTACGTGTACCTGCAACTCCAAGCATGTCTCGAAGTACAAGTGTCATAGGTAAACATGTTTGAAGTGAATGTGGACCAGATGCAGGTTTAACTACCCATGGTGATTCTTTTCGGTGAATAGGCCAGTATTTTGGTGCTGGTTTACGTTTCAGCCTTGCTGTTTTTCCTTTTTTACCCAAATTTATTGTCCTCCCTCAGTTTTAGGGGTTTTTGGTTTAGCACTAGGCTTAGATTCCGTGGCTTTTTTTGTCACTGTAACTTTTTTAGTTACTGTGGGTTTTGCTACGGTTGCTGTTTCTTTAGCTACTTCTTGTTCAATTACAAAGATTTTTGGTTTTGGTTTTGGTTTGACGGTTAATGTTGGTTTTTGTATTGTTTTTGGTGTGTGGCTTTTTTCTAGGGGTTTTTTTCGTTCAATGACTGCTTTGCGTTTTTTGTCGTTGAGGTTAAGGTTTTTTATCATAACCTTAGAAGGGTGTACTGGGAGAAAAATGTTGGTGCCATCAACTTTTTCACGTGTTAAGCCTTCAATGTAAATTCGATAATTTTTCATGTCAACATTGGAGATTTTTCCTTCAAATCCTTTGTTGTCACCGCGTTGGATGCGAATTGTATCGCCTTTGCGTACTGGAAGGGTTTTTACGCCTTGTTTTTCTGCTAGCTCTTTTGTGAGTGGAGCGGCCATTAGTTTGTGGCGTATATGTGCAGGGGCGTTATAGAGACGTTTGCGTTGTTTGCGAGGGTTTTTAACTTTTATTTGCATGTTTTTTCAGTCCTTACACAATTATGTTTGAAGCGCTGGCGATTCTTGGCCATCTTTCTGCGGCTTCTCTTGCGACGGGTCCTCTGATTTCGGATCCTTTCATTTCGCCTTCTGGTGTAATAATTACTGCTGCGTTATCTTCAAATTGTACCCAAACGCCGTCGACTCTGCGGAATGGTCTTCTTTGGCGTACAATGACTGCTTGAAAAATTTTTTTACGCATATCAGGTGAGCCTTGACGGACGGAAACTGTTACCTTATCGCCTACTGCAGCAGATGGATAACGTCTTAGTCGTCCTTTATAACCCATGGCTTGGATTAAACGGAGAACGCGTGCGCCTGTGTTATCAGTGCATCGAAGTTCAGATCCTGAGACTAAACCTCTGCTAATTCTTTGACCGTGTGCCATCATGCCTTTTGCGGTAAGTGCTTTCTGCTTCGATTTTCCGGCGCACATCTACTTTTTCTCTCCTAGTTTTTCAACAACTACGAAAGAGACTGTTTTACTGAGTGGTCTGCATTCAGCAATTCTTACGTTGTCGCCTTCTTTAACGTCAATACATGGTGGATTGTGTGATGCAATATGACCATGTCTTCTTTCATATCTTGAGAACTTTGATGAGAATTGCATAAATTCTCTGTCAACTATAACTGTTTTATCCATTTTTGCAGAAACAACTATTCCTTCAAGGACACGCCCTCTTATGGCAAGTGTTCCGTGAAATGGGCAATTATGGTCATCACAGGTTTTTTTAGGTTGCTTGAATGTTAGAGACATTACCATAACCTCTTAATGCTTTTTTTTAGTCTATCCTCTGGTCTTCCAATCAAAAGTTTACCGTCAATTTCAACGGTTGTATCATCATTGAATGTGAAGTTAAAAACAGCAGAGTCTTTGATTACGCTTTTAGTTTTGTTTCCACTATTTAAAGTGAAAGTGTTTTTTGTTTCCCCGATAACTCTGCCGCTTAATCCAATATAACCAGAATGGTTGCTATGGGCGACTTGAGCTGCCGTGCCGATAAACTCGTATCGGATGATGTCTGGGGTAACTTTCATTAATTTTGTTTCTCCTTAGATTCATTCACCTTGGACTTTTTATCAACAACTGCTTTTTCTTTTTTAGCTGAAGTCCTAAGGTTAAGTTTCACTTCATTCTCAATTGTGAGAATTTGAGCGATAGTTTTGCGTAATTCTCTTACGCGAGTTGAATTTTCTACCGCACCGCCTGCACGGATCATGGTTTTCATGCGTGTAAGTTCAGCGCGTAATTCTAATAGTTTTTTTGTCCTATCTTCACTGGACATGTTAATAATTTCTTGTAGTCTTAATATAGCCATTATTCTTTGGCCTCCTCAGTCTTTTCTTCAACGGCGGCTTCTTCTGCTGTGTTAACCTCTGGTGCTGCGGGAGATTCGTCTGTCACTTCTTCAGCTATTACTGTTTCGTCAGGTATAGGTTCTGGTGTTGGCTCGGGGGCAGGTATTGGTTTTGGTGCTTTGATTTCGACTGGTGGTGTTGTGATTATTTCTGGTTCGTCATCTATTATGGGTAGGTCTTTGGCTATTTTGATTTTGTCTGGGAATTGTGCGTCTGGAGGCATTATTTTGACGCGAACGCCGAGCATGCCTGGTTTAAGTTGGACATGTGCTTCGGCTTTTTTTGTGAATTGTAGTGCTGGTTCGCCACATCTTGGGAAGTATCCTGCACGGAATTTTTCGAATCTTGCGCGTTCTGTGCGGAGTTTGCCGCTGATGACGATTTCGCAGCCTAATGCGCCTGCTTCCATGACTTGGTTAAGCGCCCAAAAACCTGCACGTCTAAAGTGGACACCTCTCTGTAAAGCAGATGCGACACGGTTTGCGACGACTAGTGCGTTGTATTCTGGAATTTCAATTTCGGAAACACTAATTTGTGGGTTTGAAAGTTTAAAGTTTTCTTCTAATGAAGCTGCGAGTTCTTTTATGGTTTCTCCGCCTCTACCTATAACTAATCCTGGTCTCATAACGTATATTACAACGTGTGTTCCCAAGGGGGTTTTGGAGATGTTGACTCCGCCGTATCCGGCGCGTTCAAGCTTTTTTTGTAAGAACTCATCTATTTCGTTTCTTTTCATTGATTCTGTTATAAAACGTTTAACTATGGACATGCCTATTCTCCCGGTTTCTCGTCTAAGACAATTTCAACGTGTGTTGTGGTATTGTATTTTGGTGATGCTCTACCTTGTGCTCGTGGAGTGAAACGTTTAATTTTCATACCTGGATATGCAGCAGCGTGAATAATTCTTAGGCGATCAATATCTAAACCTTTATTTTCAGCGTTTGATTCTGCCGCTTCGATAACACGAAGGATTTGTTCAGATGTTTTTATTGGATATCTTCCTGCAAAAGTACGAACTAAACCACGTCTGTGGCCGAGTTTCTTTTTGTATCTTGCATAGGGGACAGCTTTCTTCATAGCTATGACGTCGCGCAGATATTCTTTTGCTGTGCTGAGCATCATACCTCTAACGGCGCGGCAGACTTCTCTTGCCGCTTTATGAGATACTTTAAGTTCTCTTCCGCTGGCTTTCGCTGTTTTTTCTGGATCCAAAGTTTCTTGAATGATGGAGTATCCCCATTTTGGCATTTTCTATATCTCCGATGCGCAAACAAACACGTAGAAGCGATTTATATGGCTTTCCGTATTACAACTAAGATTTTAGTTTTTTATAGACCTATGTATCCCTGCGAGTGGATCAATTCGAACGCGTGAGGTGTGTCAACTCTTTTGAGTACAACTAATCATATAAGTTTTTCCAAATTCAACCCAACACGAACAGGAAAAAAAGCAAAAAACCAGGGCATTATACATATGATGTAGTGTAAAGGCAGCTTCTTTATAAAGAAGGCCCAGTTTAGAGAGTTAATTACATTAATTTATTTATATATCAGTTACCACCATATTAAGGAGGATATTACAGCATGGCTTTATTTGATGACCCCACCACAAGCATCATAATAATTATTTTAGTTGTAACGCTGGCTGTAACTATATCTATGTTAATGTTTTTTGGCATGCGTCTTAAAGGTAAAAAAAAGACACGTACTCCAGATGAGAAAAATAAAGGTAAAGATACAAAAAACACATTAGAATTAGAAAAAGTCAACTTACCATTTATAATGTCAAAAAGTGTACAGACATCTACAGCATCAAATGCTAAAGATGAATTGCGCATTTTAGATTTAGAACGGGAAATTTTAGGAGATTCTATAAGGCGGCTTTATGAGGCTCAGGCGGAGGGTAAAATTACAGAGTCTGAGCGCGATAAGCTTGCAGTGACTTATAAGAATCGTATGAATGTTATCAAAGAGTCCATAGCTAAAGATGAAACAATAGTTGCGTTACATGAACTAGAGGGTATGCAGGAGGATTTAATGCAGCTTTTTAGTGAACGCTTCGGTGAGTTAACAAGTAAAGTTGAAGAGTTACGTGGAAGAATAGACATTAAACCAATAAGAGAAATCCCAGTTAAAATGCCAACACACATACCAACACAAATGGAACAAAGCGAAGAAGAAGAGGAAGAAGAGGAAACAACTACGGCGTCAACAAACAGAAGCAGCAGTAGTGGTAGTAATAGCAGTGGTGGTGGGGATGAGAGGGTTAAAAAGAAGCGTAAGCCGTCAGTGGAAAAGTCGAATGCTAAAAGTGAGGCTGAAAAGCGTATAGACTCTATTACAAGTGAAGTTGCGAAGGTTTTAGATAAATTGGAGCAGATGGAAATTGAAAACTAGTGTAGAGTTAATTCAAGAAGCAAAAAGGAATGCTGCTCTTGAAGCGGTTAAGCATGTTGAGGATAATTTTGTTGTTGGTTTAGGTAGCGGGACCACGGTTGCTTTTGCTATAGAGGCATTGGGTAAGCGTGTAAAGGCTGAAAAGTTAAAAATTATGGGCATTCCCTCTTCTTATCAGGCGTTTCAGCTTGCAGTTCAACATGGTATTTTGGTTACATCTCTTGATGAGCATCCAATTATTGATGTAACTATTGATGGTGCAGATCAAGTTACGCCTGAGCTTTATCTTATAAAAGGTATGGGAGCGGCTTTATTAAGAGAAAAAATTGTTGCCGCGGCGAGCAAATATAATATTATAATTGTTGATGAAAGTAAGCGTGTTAAAGTTTTAGGTGAAAATAATCAGGCTGTTCCAATTGAAGTTTTACCATTTGCGCTCTCGCTTGTGAGAAATAAAATTGCAGCCTTGGGGGGAACATCAAGTGTTAGAGAGGGTAAAGGTAAGCTAGGTCCCATAGTTACGGATAATGGGAACATTATAATTGACGTAAATTTTGGATTAATTCACAATCCTCAAGAGTTATCTGTTAAAGTGAAAAGTATTCCAGGGGTTGTTGAGACCGGCTTTTTTGTAGGTTTAACAGACCTTGTCTATATTGCCACTGAAAATAAAATAGAAAAACTTCGAAAATAATTTAGACATTTTCTTTTAGGAAAAACTAAGGTTTAAATGACTGAATACAGACTACATGCATCCGTAAATACGGTTAGGCACGTGTTGCCGGGGTAGCCTAGCCTGGCTAGGGCGCCAGACTCATAATCTGGAGACAAAAGGGGCTAAACGCTCTTTGCCAGAAGTCGCGGGCTCGAATCCCGTCCCCGGCACCAATTTGTTTATTTGTTTTATAAGGTTTTAAATATTTATCGAAAAACAAAAAATGGTTAGCAGACAAGTAGTTATTGGTCTGCATAGTTATCGAAGTAGCCTTTAATCATTATAATAGGTGTTCCTTTATCGCCACTACCACTCATAAGATCACATAGACTGCCAATTAAATCAACCAGACGTCTTGGTGTTGTTCCCTCAGCGTCTTCTTGTCCTTTCAAGTTTTGTTGTTTATGACGTATGCGTTCAATAATAGCCTCTTTAGCTTCATTTCCTCGTTTGTCAGCAAACTCGTTGTCAGCTATATACTTTAGCTTAAGTTCATTTGGCAACCCCAGTAATCCATCTGTAAAAGCAGGAGACACCACAGGATCTGCAAGTTCCCAAATTTTATCGACAGGGTCTCTAAAAGCACCGTCACCATATACAAGCACCTCAATTTTTGCGCCGGTTTTTTCGAACATTAGTTTTTGAACTTTCGCTACAAACTCATCACATAAATGAGGAAAAAGCTTTATTCGATCTTCATTTGCCTTATTTGATCCTAAAAGCCCGTATTTTTTGTTATAACCGCTTTTATCAACACTTTCTGTGAGAATATCATCAAGACCAAAAACGAATTCAGCTCCACCTGCAAGTAGTCGGCGTTTTGTTTGAGCACGAGTATGTATATCCGCAACGATAACGTTTTGTGTATATTTTAGTATTTCACAAGGGTCATTTGCTAAAATAATTTGAGCCTGATTACCCAAGTTACGATAAAGTTCAAGATAATCCACCCCTGTAAATCTATGTTTAAGATCTGGGAAGTGTTTGCGGAAGTCTTGTTCACTAAAAACATCCGTATACGGGTTAATTCCAGATTCATATAGTTGCTCAGTATTTATAATATTATTACCTACCTCATCTGTAGGATAGCTAAGCTGGATATACAGCTGATTACCTGCAGCAGCTATGCCTTTTAGTAATATGGAAAATCTATTACGACTTAAAATTGGAAAGACAACACCAATAGGACCAGAGGGAAACTTGTTTTTGACATCAGCAGCAATTTGTGCAATCGTTGCATAATTACCCTGCGCTCGCGCGACAATAGCCTCTGTTACCCCAATTATGTCATGATCACATATAGCAACACCTGTTTCCTTAGAATAATCAATTACAGAATTAACAACCACTTCAGGCAAGTCATCGCCTTCATGTATAATAGGCGCACGTATCCCTATAGCTTGTGTACCAAACGTTCTCATTTTTCTATTCCTTCTACAATTTAACCACAATAAGGAACAAACTCTCATACATAAACCCTATAGACCCAACCTCTAAAGTTGTATATTTACAAACAGAATACAAACACACATCACCGTTAGATAGTAACACTAAACAGAGGTACAAACTAAAAACTTAGCCAATAAGAGCTTGCACTCTACAGTTATATAACCTTAAAAACTAAAAGGTAAAACACTATTTGGAGAGTATAAATATATGTTGAATTTATTGTTTATTTGGTTAAGCAAATGCTCATGAGAAATATTGGCGGTTCTAAAGGTCAAATTGTAATGTCTAAGCGTGAGTGTGAAGGGTTAGGGTTAAAATCGTGTGTGGCTGGTGTTTGAGTTGCAGAGTACGACTGTAGTAAGTAAGAGGTATAAAGTTAGGGTGGTTATATGGGTTATTTTGTGACCATTTACGCTGCTTTGAGAGAAATTAAATGTGTTCTCTTCGCGTTAATTGTGTTAGTGAGTAAAAAGTGTTTTTAGGGGTTGGCATTGTCGTTAGAAGGTAAATGTTTAAACAGTTCGCATGGGCGGCTTGTGGCAATTTTAAGTCAAGTAGCAGAGGATCAGCCAAAAAAGACAGTAATTACTTATGGTAGTCAAAAATTTACGTATAAAGAGTTAGATGAGTTCTCCAGTAGATTCGCGTGTGCTCTTATAGATTTAGGTGTTGTTAAGGGTGATCGGGTAGCGCTTTTTTTGCGAAATAGTCCACAGTTTGTGATTGCTTATTTTGGGGTGCTTAAGGCGGATGCGGTGGTTACAGCTGTTAATCCTTTGTATAGAGAAGAGGAGTTGAAATGTCAACTTTGTGATTCAGGGGCACGGACTATTGTTGTTTTAGATGTTCTATGTCCGATTGTTGAGAAAATTAAGGATCAAACTCTGTTAAAAAATGTTATAGTTGTGACGGATAGTTACTCGAAAAGGACTGCAAATAAAACGAGTTTAGATGTGCTAAATTTTGGTAATTTAAGTAAGAAAGAGGATGAGGGTAAGCCGTTAGATTTGTTGTTAAAGTTAGAGGAAGATTAGCTGTTCTTCAATATACGGGTGGTACCACGGGCACTCCGAAGGGTGTTATGTTGACTCATGTTAATCTTGTTTCAAACGCGTTGGCTTTTGCTTCATGGTTAAAGGGCAATTCAAGGGATGTTTTTTTGTCTGTGTTGCCGTTTTTTCATGTGTATGGCATGATGGCTAGCATGATAACGCCAGTTAGTTTAGGTGCAGAAATGGTGTTGTTACCCAAATTTGATCCGATTCAAAGTTTACAGGCTATCTCGCAACAGAGGGTAACGGTTTTTTGTGGTTCACCAACTATGTATACAATGCTGCTTTCAAGTTCAGAGTTTGAAAAGTGTGATTTATCATCAGTTAGAGTGTGTATCTCAGGTGCGTCTTCTTTATCTTCTCAGGTTCAGAAACGGTTCATACAGGCAGGGGTTTTTCTTGTAGAAGGGTATGGATTAACAGAAGCATCGCCTATTACTCATTGCACACCTATAGATACGTCAATAAATGCAGTAAA
>WREZ01000015.1 GCA_009779045.1 Candidatus Bathycorpusculum sp.
ACAAATAGAGAGAAAAATGATGAAACAACAAAAGTAACCCTAACAGTAGATGTCACATACAATAGCGGAAATGACATTACTATAAAATATTCCGAATTTTATCTCCAATTATACGTTTGGAGAATGACCGTTCCTATGATGGATGGGACAGCTACACATAAAAACAGCGGAAGTTTTACTCTGGGATCAACACATAAAACACAAACCTTTCAACTAAACTTTGAATTTGACACTACAGGCTTCAACGGAATGGATACAGGCGCAACTGCCTACCAACTTGGATACAATGGACCAGCCACGGTTCAATGGACAAATCAAGGGGCTTTATACTAACCACTTAATCAACAAACGTTTTACTACACCTAAATGCCCACACATTTAGTTCACCATAAAAACTCTAACAAAAATTCAACAGTATTACAATTCGCCGTATAGTCTTTCAAAGTGCTAAAGTAGACTTATTTTTTAACTTTAGATGCTACTAAAACTTGTTTTTGTTGATGACTTAATTTTTTAATTTCACGCTCACGCTTCATCGCTAAACTACGAGAAACATATTCCTCAAAATACACCATTTCTTGCGGTTTATGAATTTTAGTATATCTTGCCCCTCTGCCAGTTTGATGTAAACGCATTCTTAACTCCAGATCTTTTGTGGAACCCGTGTAAAAACTCCCATCGCAACACAACAAAACATAAACATAAAACACCAATAAACTACAACCCCCACAGAAACATATAATCAAAAAACAAAAATGAATCTAAACAAGCCCTCAAAACAGAACACCAAATTTTTACAATATTACCCCTTGTAAGTGTAAGATGCAAACCGTTAAACCTGTAACGTAAATTATGAAAGACTTGTAGAAGTGTATAGAGTTTAAAGATACTTGTTAGTATGTAGATTTTTTGGTAAAAAGGAAACGAAAAGAAAAAGTTATTGAACTATTTCAACTCGCCGTTTGCCACGTGACATTCCAGAAGTTCGAATTTTACCGCTAACTTCCAGACCGAGCAATAAATCGTTAAAGTCTTTGAACCCTAAATCTTCAAATTCACTACGCATATGACTGAATAGTTCATCATCTGTTAAATCGCCTTTTTTACTCAAAATGCCTAAAAGGACAAAATGAGCAGGGCGAGTTTTCCAAGTTTTAATTTGTGGCATAACGTTTTCGCTTCTCCTAAGTTACAGGTGTTGCTGGCTTTTGTACTTGACGGAGAGATTGCATAAAATTCTTATACCATTTCTCCATATCCGGCGTAATTGACGGTCCTACTTCTTTTATGGCGTCTTGGAAGTCTTTGTTTGTTACTTTTTGAACGTTAACATCTCGACGTAACGCTCGCATTGCTGCTTCGCGACACAAAGACTCAAGGTCAGCACCACTGTAATATTTAGTTACCATTGTGAGTTGATTTATATCAACATCTGAGTCAAGAGGCATATTCTTTGTGTAGAGCTTAAGGATTTGCATACGACTCGTCTCATTAGGCTCTGGAGCATAGATTAAACGATCAAACCTACCTGGACGGATAACAGCTGGGTCAACCATGTCGGGACGGTTAGTAGCTGCAATAACTACTATGTCATGTAAAGTGTTTATACCGTCCATTTCGGTTAACAACTGACTAATTACACGCTCAGGAACATCACTATCAGACCCACCCATGCCACGTCTAGGAGTTAAAGATTCAATTTCATCAAGAAACACAATAGACGGCGCAGCCATACGAGCTTTACGAAATACCTCACGAATAGCTTTCTCTGATTCACCAACCCATTTACTAAAGACCTCAGGACCTTTAATTGAGATAAAATTAGCCTCACTCTCAGTTGCAACAGCACGCGCAAGCAAAGTTTTACCACAACCAGGCGGACCATATATAAGAATACCCTTAGGAGCACGAATACCCACACGAGCAAACATTTCAGGATTTTTAATTGGCCACTCAACAGCCTCCTTAAGAGACTGCTTAACATCCTCAAGACCACCTACATCATCCCAATGAACCGTAGAAACTTCAATGTAGACCTCTCGCATAGCTGTCGGAGTAACTTCTTTGTAAGCATTTGTAAAGTCATCCATTTTCACCTCCATTTTCTCCAATACCTCAGGAGGTATACGTTCTTCTTCAATGTTAATCTCAGGCAAATAACGCCTTAATGCTTTCATAGCAGTTTCTCTACTTAAAGAAGACAAATCAGCACCAGTATATCCATGAGTCATAGCTGCAAGCTTGTTTAAATCAACATCAGCAGCCAAAGGCATACCACGAGTATGAATTTGAAGAACCTCATGACGCCCCCGCTTATCAGGCACACTAATTTCAATTTCCCTATCAAACCGTCCAGGCCTACGCAAAGCCTGATCAAGAGCACCCGGCCTGTTAGTTGCACCTATAACTATTACATTGCCTCTACCACCTAAACCATCCATGAGAGCAAGTAGTTGTGCAACAACACGACGTTCAACTTCACCAGTAACTTCCTCACGTTTCGGAGCCAAACTGTCAAATTCATCAATAAAAATTATACTAGGAGCCTTCTGCTGCGCTTGCTGAAATATTTCACGTAAACGCGCTTCAGACTCACCGTAGAATTTACTCATAATTTCTGGACCGTTAATACTGTAAAAATTGGCCTCCGACTCATTTGCAACAGCACGCGCAAGCAAAGTTTTACCACAACCAGGCGGACCATGCAGTAGAACACCTTTTGGAGGCTCAATGCCAAGACGTTGAAAAAGCTCAGGATGACGAAGAGGCAACTCTACCATTTCTCTGACCCGCTGAATTTCTTCGTGTAACCCGCCAATATCTTCATAAGTGGTACGGGGCAAACCCTTACCCTCAGGAGCAGGCTCATTTAAAATTGTTAGTTTAGTTTCAGCAGTTACTTTTATAATACCATGTGGCCGAGTTTTTGAAACAGTGAAAGGTATGGCATGACCTAACATCATAACTAATGTAGTGTCACCTTCTATTAGAGTGCGTTCCATTAAACGATTTTTGACAAAATTTGTAAAGTCCTCATCCACATTAAGACGCATATCAACAGGCGCTAAAGTAAGACTTGAAGCAGACTTTACTTTAGCAGAACGCACAACAACATACTCATTTATAGCTACGCCACTGTTTTTGCGAGTAAAACCATCAATTCGGATAAGGTCACGATTTTGATCCTCACTATAAGCAGGCCAAGCAATAGCACTGGTAGTTCGTTTATTGACGATTTCTATAACATCTCCAGCACTTATACCAAGCTTTTGCATTGCACGCTGATCAATTCGGGCTATACCTCGGCCCACATCTCTTTGTCGTGCATCTCCAACACGTAACTGAACTTCACTCACGTTAGAACTCTCCATAATTAACAGCCAGATAAACTGGTTCAAAAGAACAATGTTCCTATATAAACTTTAAAGCATAACAATCCAAAAAAATAACAGCAAAATAACACGAGCCAAATGAAAAAACAAACAACAAACAACAACAAATAAATAGAAAAATATAGAAAAAACGTTAAAGAAACATTTTAAACCTTAATGGTCTCTAAAACAAACCTTGTTGTGGTTACATCTACTTCAGTGACTTTAACATTTTTGTACTCTTTAGCCTCACCTAAAATACTTCGCACTATAACAGTACTACCATCAATTTTAGCATAAATTACATCACTGAAAACAGTTTGACCATCTAAAATAACATTAAACTCACACATAACATTTCACAAAACAATTGCTAACCTCACACATATAGATAAGCCCTTTCCATCCTAAACCAAAACTTTACACATAAACACGGCACAAATTATTACACAACACACACATAACTACAAAATACAACAAACACCCAATTAACACATTTCACAACAGACAAGAGACTAAATTTGTTGTTTTACGGTTTGCAGGGTTTTTTCTGCAGTTGAAGCACTAAAAAGCAGGTCATCAATAGTTGCTGTAAATGTAGCTAATGTTCCCTCACAAATAACATCAGTTACAACCTTACAACCATCATTAACCGTGTGTATTTTTAAGCCAAAGGGCACTTTTAAATTATCAGGCGAAACAGCTTTAGCCACAGCCTCAGCCATTTTAACATCAGAATACTCAAGCGTTATTGTCGCCTGCAAGTACCTCACCCTTTAACTGCCGCCCAACTAATTCATCAGCAGTAACAACAAAACATTCAATTTGATCCATAGGCACCTGGGCCCCAGCAGCAATATTATGACCACCACCCTTACCCAAATGCTTCTCAGAAGCTAAACGCATAACATCACCAAGATTAACACCTCTCTGCAGAGCAGACTCAGTAGTACGAGAAGAAATTTTAACAGAATCCTCACCATCTACTTTAGCATAAGCTATAAGAGGTTTTTGATTATTAGCTAAACCTGCAACCATAATAGAGGAGACCGTGCCTATAATTTTTTCATTAATAAAATCCTCCCCGTTAATAACATAGATATTATCTAATTCCCTTAACCGCTCAGGCTTTTCTGCAACCCACCCAAGATACTTGTTAATATTTTTACGATAATCCTCAAGAATACTATTTGATTCCTCAAGAGCCGCCCCACGATCACCCATACAAATACCAATACCAAGACTCGGACGATCCATACGACCAGCAGAATTCAACAACACAGAATACTCACGAGCATCCCTAAGAGCAGTATTTGACTCCTCATTAACTAAAACATAATTATTACCTATCAAATTAGAAACTTCAACATGCAACCCCTTAGAAAGCATATAATCCGCAAGAGCAGAACACAAACGTTTCTTCTCACCCTCATCAAGATCACTTAAAGCACGAAAACGCCCACCCTGCTTAAGCTCAATATTTAAAGACGAAACAAAAACTAAAGCCTTATCCTCCTCACCACTTAAACCGGGAATAAAAGGATTAGTAGTAGTTGCCAAAGTACGATGAATAGGACGAGTCTCTCTACCAAAAAAAGTAAGATCCTTCTCTACACGCATTAAACCAGCCTGAACAGCATCATTAAGAATTAACTCATTTAAACCACCAAAACTACGCTGATCATATTTATCTTGCATATCACCAAGCGCACCAACCAACGCAACAGGAGATAAATCAACATTCTTAGAGTTTAAAGCCTTAGCCACAAAATAGGTCACCCCAGAACCACTAACATCTGTTGCACCATTAATATCATGCTCATGAGGATTCACTTGAACAAAATTAGAATTATCCACTTTGGCAGTAATTTGATGATGATCCATTATAACAATTTTTACATCTGGAACTTTTTCATTTAACAGCTGTAAATAACCACTTCCAAAATCAGTTAACACTACAAGTTGAGGCTTATCAGCAACTATATCATTTATAATTTTATCATCCACCCACTGCATAACACGAACACGATAACGCGCATCAAGTCTATGAAGAGCCTTAGAAATTATACCAGCCGCTGCAACCCCATCAGCATCTAAATGTGAAAAACAATCAATAAAACCGTCTTGCTGCACAGTTTCAAGTATCATTTTTGCTGCTCTATCAGCAGCAGATAAGAAAGAGTCTATTTTAGTTCGATCTACCATAAGGGTTACCTCAACAGGCAATAAAAAAGAGCAATTGGATTTAAAGCTGGCGTATCAAAAACAGAAAAACTAAAAAATAAAAATAAGAAAGGATGTTTTAGAATATTGAAGCAATTTTTGCTTCGTATTTCCAATTCTTAGAAAGTTTACCTTCGCGTTTATAGTAACGTGAAAGTTTATGAATTTGCGCCTCAATTACTTGCATACTGCGTTTATTGTGCAAGTCTTTTTTGTTTTTCTCCATGTGAACTGCTAGGGCTTGAGCTTTTTTCATCATGTTACCTAGATCTTCAGGTATGGATGGAGTTAAATTAGCACTCTTTAGAATAGCGCTTATGCTTTTACCAGTAATTGGCTTAACCAGTGGAATGGCATATTGATCTCTAAGAATTGTACCAATAGCACTTAGCGTATGACCTTCTTTTGCAAGTTTAATAATGAAGGCCTCTACTTCTTCTGGCTGATACTTACACCAGCTTGGAGGTCTCCGACTTACAGGTCGTGTCGAATGAGATTTACCTTTTTCTTGTTTTGGCATCGTTACACCTTAATTATGCACCCTACAAGCACAGTAGGGAGATATTTAAAAGCATCGCAAAAAATTACACATAAAAACCCAATACACCACTTTAATCAACAAACACCAAAAAAACAAACAACAACAAAAAGTTAGAACGTTTGTTTTTTATCTTAATTGAGAGAGGTAATTATACGCTTCAAGTGCTGCTGTTATACCTTGTCCTACGGCTGTACCAACTTGTTTAACTGGATGCGTTGTTACATCACCTGCAGCATAAATACCTGAAATGTTGGTTTCTTGTTTTAAATTAATTTTAATGTAGCCTGCAACATCGGTTTCTATTCCAGAGAGTTTTGCCACTGCACTATTAGGCACTTCACCTACTTGCACAAATATAGCATCAACAGCAAATTCAGTTTTCTCACCAGTTACATTATTTTTCAAAGACAACAAACGCACTTGACGATCACCTTTAATTTCTTCAACCTCAGTATTCCAAAGCACATTAACATTAGCTTTTGAAGTAACATCTAAAACTAGTCTATGCTCAGCTCTAAAAGCGCCTCTACGATGAATAATAGTAACATTATTTGTTAAACCAGAAAGATACAAAGAAGTTGCACACGCAGAATTACCACCACCTACAACAACAACATTTTTACCCTTAAAAAAAGGTCCATCACAAACACCACAATAACTAACACCTCTACCACGAAACTCTGCCTCACCTTTAACCCCGATAAACTTATGATGCGAACCAGTAGCAAAAATCACCACCTTACCCCGATAAACAGCATCACTAGTAGTTACAATCTTTGTGTCACCTTCAAACGTTAACCCAACAACAGACTCAAGCTCATGCAGCACCACACCAAAACCTTTACATTGAGACACCATTTTTTCAGATAAATCACGACCATTAATTTCAGCAAAACCAGGATAATTCTCCACTCGCGGCGCATCACTAATATTTCCGCCAGCCAACTTTTCATCAAGCACAAGAGTCTTTAAACCACTACGCACAGCATAAATCCCAGTAGCTAAACCAGCAGAACCAGCACCAACAACAATTACATCCCAACTTTCCATAAACACTAACCAAAAAAAATAATACTTAAACGACTCTAAAGAAGCATTCGCCCAAATTCAAGCCATAAATTAACGCAAAAAATATTATTAGCGGGAGCAACTAGGTGAAGATGGTAATATCATTGATTAACCGCGGACTATACGTGGGCAGATTTCAGCCTTTTCATCTTGGCCATCTTTACGCCATAAAAGAAGTCTTAACAAAAGTAGACGAGTTAGTAATTGTCATTGGCAGCGCACAATATAGCCATAACCTAAAAAACCCCTTCACCGCAGGCGAACGCTTAACAATGATACGACACGCCCTACAAGACGCAAACGCAGACTTAAACAGAGTCTGGACCGTGCCTGTACCCGACGTACACCTACACATGCTTTGGGTTCCAGCTGTAGAAGGTTACACACCAAAATTTAACAAACTATACTCTAATGAACCCCTAACACGACGCCTATTCATAGAATCAGGCTACACAGTTGAAAACATTAACCTTTTTGAACGTCAAACTTATTCATCCACAGTTATACGTGAAAAAATGCTTAAAGACGAAAACTGGACAAACCTTGTCCCAAAAAGCGTTGCAGACTTTATAAACAAAATCGACGGAACAAACCGCCTTAGAGATCTAGTACGCACAGACAAAATCTAACAATTTTTACACAAAACCAAAAAAACACAAAAACAAAAAGGTGTCAAACGGTTTTTTCACTAAACAATCAGAAGCCAGCATCAATGAGGTTCTGAGGCTTAATAATTTCTCGCAACAACACCGTTGCATAACATCCACGAAGTAACATGAACTCTAACGAAATTGATAACCCATTGGTATTTTCAAAGATGCTAAGCAACTGAAAGTTTTTAACAGGTGTTAATACCGTTCGTAAACTACCTTTACCACCCATTTTTGAGTTAACAGTAACACGAAAATCGTTTAGGTTCACACCCTCTTGTTGTAAAACGTGTTGTTCTAACTCACCCATGATACCACTTGAAAGTTTTTGCTTAAACCCAACAATGGGTAACGCAAGACGCATTCTGCCTGTAGATATAGCTTCGTTTGCTCTATCTTGGTTTTGCGTGGTTACTGTTTGAGACATATTTACCATTGGCAATCCAGTACGTTCAACTCCTACTATGAAATCACCAACTTCAGCCTTGTTTAGAGGTAAACCAGCTTTGACGCGTTCACTTAAGAAACGATTAAACAAGTATGACTGATAAGCTTGGACAAATAGAGCCTGTAATTTTAGCGGTAAAACATTAAAAGCCTTAACAAAATCGTTTGGGTGCTCGTTTAAATATTTTAACATTAGACGCTCATAACGTAGTTGTTTAGGGTAATGTTCTAGGGCGGTTTTAAAATCATGTGTTTGTTGAAGTTCTGTACGGGCTTGCCTTGATTCAGGGTGTTCGTCTGGGCTGGGTTTTGCAAGAAATAGTAGAGCTGCTTGTTCAAAGTTGCCTTCAAGAATCGCTTTGCCAACAAAATGAGTTATGGGACGTGTGGTACCGAAACGTTGATGCCCATAAAAATTGGGAATGCCGCCTAATTTGGTAATTTCGTTTATAGTTTGGTTTACTTGTTCATGAACTATCGCTTGGTTTTGAGTTATGTTTGTAATTTTTATTTTAAAATGATTTCCTAAAAGGTAAAAAACTGATAAGGGATTACGCAGATACCCTATGGGTCTTATTTGGACACCTTTTAAATTTACGTTAGCTATATCTTCTATTGTTAGGTTTTCAATTGTGACATATTGTGCGGTAATTGCTTTTGCATCTTTTATTCCAGCAATTTGAAGACTATTTTGCTCTAAGCCTAATTGTATAGCAACATTTTTTGTTGCTAAAAAATTATCCCAGTTTTGTTTAACTAAAACACAGATCAAATGCCTTTGTTGCTCCAATGTCGCACCCAACGCTTGAACCTCCATTTTTGGAGGAATAATATGTGCTTTTGAGCTATCGACTAGAACTTCTTCCACTTGAAAATCTTCAGTTACACTTCGAATTTTACCACCTATACCATTAGGTTTAGTTGCGTAGACTTCTATACCAAGTAAACGATCAATTTCAGGTGTAATCTGCAAAGGGCAATGATCACCTATAAGAGCTTAAGTCTACCTGTCACGCGGTCAATCATGGCAGCTGGTGCGGGACCTATACCAAGACAGGTTACTGAACCTTCAGGAATCTCTGTTAGACCTCTATCTACAATTAGAGCATGTGGAAGCCCAAAATCATCTGCCGCTTCCTCTAACTCGCTGAGCTCCTTTTCGCTTGAAACTTTTAAGGCAACCTTTTTTTGCCCCTCATATAACCAAGCTTCCCACCATTTCTTATGACGTGTATAAGCTTCTTGGGCTGCTGAAACCGCCGCGTGCCCAGCCTGCGCCGCGATTTTACCTTTACTCATCTGTAAATCACTACGAAAAACTATAACCTGTTTATACTCAAATTCGCCCAATGCATTTCGTCACCTTGCTAAACTGTACACTTCAATGTTTTAAGGGTTTGCAAACAAATAAAGCAACCCAAAATACCCAAGCGCCACAAACACCGCAGGCTTAGTTACAACCTGCATTAACATTCTACCCTGATAATCAATCTCCTCCACACCGCTTAAAGCTCTACCCACACCAAAACGATCACAAAAACGCAAAACAGAACTCCAACGATTATCCGAAAGAGAATCTAAAAACCGTCTAAGACGCAACATAAAAGAGATATCAAAACTTAGAGCATCATCACAACGCTTCTGATAAACACTAAGAGACTTAGCTGAAACATCACCTAACTCAAGAGCAGACTTAACAACATTAGCAGCAATCTCACCACAAGTCAAACCAAAAATAACACCACCCCCCGTCGTAGGCTTAACTTGTGAAGCAACATCACCTACAGCCAAAAACCCATTATCATACACCCTATTAATTGAACCTGCCAAAGGAATAGCATGATAATTAATTTTAACAATTTTTGCACCCTTAACTTGCCTTTTCACTACAGGGTGCTTAGTCATAAGATAATTGAGATAACTTTGAGGATTTCCGTGTTTTGTTGCTAAACCAAGTTTTGCAGACCCATCTGGACGGGGAATAAGCCAACCATAAAAACCAGGCGCACTACTACCCATGTAAACCTCAACTGCATGAGGTTCAACATCATGAACTTGGTTAATTTCTGTTTCAACGGCATAAACTAATCCTTTTCCTTCAATCCCCCTAAGTTTAGTTTGACGGAGCAATCTTGAGCTTATGCCTTCGGCGTCAATAGTAATTTTAGAGGAAACGGAGGTGTGGTTTTTTAGGTTTACTCCTTTGACATAATGGTTTTCAATTCGTAACGACTGAACTGGATGATCTAGGTGGAAAGTGGCTCCTGCTTGTTGTGCTTGCTTGGCTATGTATTGGTCGAATTTTGTTCTATTTAGGGTGCAAGTTACAGGTTTTTTGAGTTGAATTGAGAATTTGGTTCCTGTTGGTGAGTAAAAGTTGGCGGCGTTGAAGGTGTTTTCTATTATGTTTTTTGGGAGGGGGTAGTATCCTAGTTTTTTTAGACTGTGAATACTTATGTGGCCTGCACAGTGTGTGGGTAGTCCCACTTCTGTGTGTTCTTCATAAACGTCTGTTTTTATGCCTAACTTTGCTAAACATAGTGCTGTATAGGAGCCTGCTGGTCCTGCACCTATGATAGCGGCATCTGTCTGTTGATATGGCTGTTGCATTATAACTATTGTATGTTATTTTATTAAAAAAGGAATCGAAAAAAGTTTAATAGAGTGTGGGGGACATGAGGATTTTTGAGGCTATTTCAAGTGTTTTTGATTCATGGTTTATGGCGGCGCGTTGTATGTTTTCGACCACGGGTTGGAATAGTTTTCCTACAAGTTTGCTGGTTAATTCGCTTACAATTTTTTTCTGGGTTTCGTCTATGGTGCCCAGTCTTTTTAGGGCTTCGGCGAGTTCTTTTTGACGGTTTTCTTCGGCTCGGGAGAGTAGATCAAATACAAGCTCAGTTACATCTTCCAATTTTTTGCGCCTCTATTTTTTAGGGTAAGAGAGAGTTTGTTGAGTAAATTCTCTGTGTGGGTTGTTGTGCTATGCATTCAGTGAAATTCCATGTTTCGTCTATTTTCTGCACTATGTTATGGAGGATAATGGCTATTTTTTGTCCATTACTATTTAGGCTATATGTTATAGGTATGTTTCTTGTGAAAACAAGTTTTTTGCCTTTCAAATGTCGTATGTGGTTATATGTTCGGCGTTGTGAGAGCTCTACATGTTTTGCCAGTTTATCAATACCTATACCTTCGTTAGGTATTGCTTGGTAAACTTTCGTTTCTGAATCGGTTAATTCTTCAAGTGTAGGATCTCGTTTTGACTTATGGAAGAAGATATAGTTTCGATCTGTGGGGAGGTTGATTAAATTTGATGCTGCTAAGCGTTTGAGTACACGAGAGGCAATTATAGGTGAGATGACTTGTTGGATTTCTTGACGAGATTTTGGTCCTAAGAGTAACAATTGGAGAAGGGTCTCCTCATAGCATTCAGATTGAGAGGGTAGTTTCTGTATGAAATCGTCAAAACCGTCAAGTAAGTCATTTATGCAAATGCCAAACAGAGTTGCATTGTACTTACCTATGGACTCTGTTACTAACCCCATAGTTATTAGAGGCTGTATATAGTCATCACTTATAGAGTATTGACTGTGGGAAATATTGGCGTTTTTGAGTTCTTGTTGAATTTTGGTAAGGGTGCATTTGCCGTTTGTGATCATTTGAAAAACACGGAGTCTTGTCTGGTTTTTAAGGACATTAAAGAAGTCTATTGTATAGTTAGGGTTGTCCATAATGTTTCTAAGGCTTCTTAACTCGTTTTTTAGTTTGTAAAATCGACATAAACTAATGCATTGTATTGGTGTAATTGGGGTACAGTGTTTGCACATGTCCTCAAGGTTTTTAAGGTTATCAGACGCCTCTTGACGGTTTTGGGTTTTTGGTGATAACAAGTTAACAACCACGTGTATATCCCCCATTAAGTGTTAAATTTTTACTAACAATAGAATTATTTGTCAGACTAAGCCATGCTGAGAGAGAAACTGAGATGGAGCCCGATACATACATTTTTCTCATCAAACATTCCCAAAATATCAGCCACAGAAAGGTGTAAAAAGCGTTTTCGTAAAGAAACATTGACGAAGCTAAGTCAAGGTTTCTTTACTAAAGCATAAACTCTAAACAGGGATGGAAAATACATTAAAACTATA
>WREZ01000016.1 GCA_009779045.1 Candidatus Bathycorpusculum sp.
GCATTGCTAAGATAATGTTTTCTCTTGTTTTATCGTCTGTTGCCCTCACATCAAACAACTGCCTGAAGAAACCTACACAACCAAGATATATAAACTATCAATGTAAAATCAAGTTGCTATATTCTCATCCAGCTGATTAAAAGTATCAGCTAATTCCTGTCGCCGCGTTTGGATGGCAAAATATGTTTGACCCAACGCAATAATTTCTTTACGCGGATCACCATTCTGAACAATAAGATAACACGCATACCTAGTAAGTTTATAGTCAATAACCTGCTTCTCTGCAGTTTTAGGCATCTGTATCGTTTTGCTGATGTTAGCAAAATGATCCCTAACAGCAAATCCACTGTTCTTACACGCAAGCATAGCTCTATCAATGACCTTGTGAAAATTACGCCACTGCGTATACCGCAAAACGCTCTGCAAATCCCTTGCAAACCAAAACTCTACACCACTATCAGTGGTTTGCTTAATAGTTTCAAAGGATTCATATTCAGTGGCATCTAACTTAGTCATTTGTGCTCTCTTCCTCTTTAATCTCTAACCGTATAGTAGCTGAAGTTACTCTTTTGAATGTATCCATAAATTATTGAAAACCACAAATTTCGTGCCATTACATGTGCAAACAGTGAAAAAAGGACAATAATAAAAATTCAACTTCACCAGCAAACGACAAAAACAGGTTACACATGTTGGGTATAGCTACAAAAACAACAGTAAAGAGCTATCAAAAGGTTCTGTATGCTGATTTTATTTTTTCCCTCAGTAGGCGCATTTAGGTAAATCTGTAACCATAGTAACTAAAATGCCATCTTCACTTTGCAACAACAAATGCAGGCAATCTTTGCCAACTTGAAAACCAAACTTGTCTACTCGGCGGCTGGACAGTCTACTATATAGTAAATGATAACTTTTAAAGTAGGTCAATAACATGGCAATTTATGGGGTTGTCTGCATTTTCAGAAGGTGTTAGGCGCGTGTATTATTTTTGGAAAAGAAAAGTAGCTTTAGGTTTGTTATGCTTTTTATACGATGTGTCTGTTGTATGTATTCAGCTTGTGTGTTTTTATTAGAGTGACTATACACGAATCTGTGTATACAACCATGTTTGTTGAGTAAAAACAGCATTAAAATTTAAATTCTAACGACATTTTCCCTGAGAGCTGAATACATACTGTCTGTTTAGGTATGTGGAGAATTTGATATGCCGCATATTGTAATAAAAACTATTAGTGGCCCCTCTCAAAAACAGCTTCAACAAGCCGCTGAACAGATTGCTGATGTTATAAACAAAACAATGGATAAACCAAAAGAATACATATCTGTATCAGTGGAAGAATACTCCTTTGACACATGGAAAAATGTATACAACGAATACATAAAAGACAAAAACAACATACTAATCAAACCCAAATATGACCCAAAAATATTCGAATAATGCCTACATTACACATACCTAACATTTACAGTCAATTTAGAATACTTGATTACTTGGCCAACGACAAAAATAGAAAGTAGAGTTTGCTTCACACAGTCACACAATAGAAAATACGTGTTAATGCACTAAGAAAAAGAAATCCTAAAGGTAAAAAACACTTCCTACACATTAGGTGGCAACTTTAAACACATCATCTGATAATCATCACCAAGACGTGACTTAATCGGTTTAAAACGACGTTTAACATAAAAATCTACCCTATACCCCTTCTTAGTAGCTAAAGTAACAAACCGACAACCAACACTACTTTTAGACAAAAAAACAGCAATACCAACACAATATTTAATAAAAAAAGTGCCAAGTCCTTGACCTTGCATTTTTTCAGCAACAGCCAAACGCCCCAAAAGCAACGCAGGATCAACAGGCTTAACATCAGAACCTTTAACACTTTTTTCCACATTTTTCACCTTAAAAATAGAACCCATGGCCAACGTAACATAACCAACAAGTTTCCTTGTTCCACGTAAATAAAACAAATGAGTAACGCCCATACCTGAACGGTAAAACGTTTTAGCATCATTCAAAAGAAAATCATTCAAACCTAAATCATCATGTTCGCCACAGCTAAACTTGGGAATCTTTGTATCACTATCAACTATTTTTATAACAAAATCGTTAATAGTCCAATTACGCTTAGAAGACATAAACTATTTCTTACTCTTTACTGAAGTTTTTTTACAAGCCATAAGACTCTGCTTGATAAACTCCTGTTCCGAAGGCGTTAAAGGTTCTGCTGCCCATTTATCAAAAGCGTCAGCATCCTCATCAAACAATACAGGAATAGGTATTGGTTTTGCCATAGTGTTTCAATCCTTGAACAAGCATTGTATCACGTTTAACTAATAAAAACTTTATCACAACCGTGCACACTATTTACCAAACACGCTTAAGTTATTGATGTAGTACAACATTAAACGTTTAGGGTGTACAAACTGGTTTTAGAACGTTTGAAATTATGTGTGGTTGGAAAAGTTTATGGTTTTTACGTACTTATTCATTGGTTTAGGTTGGTAGTTTAGCTAAGTTTGTGGTTTGGTGCTTGATTGACTGTTGGAGTTTGAATCTGTGGGGTGTAGCGTTTTTGTTTTTGTTTGTTCAATGTTTAGTGTTTTGGTGACAAAACTATTTATTAGGTCTTAGTGTTGTTTTAGTTGTTTATATGAGGCTTAGTGATGAAAGCGTTTGTAATTCATTATCCGTTTGGCGTTGCCGCTTTTGGTGAAGAGAACCATTTAGTTGAGAAGGTTTTGTTTTCTAAAAAGCCTCAGGCAGCTGCGAAGTGTTTGCTTAAAATTGAGTCAGGTAAACCGTCTGATGAGTTTTTTTCTTTAGTGTCTTTGCTTTGTGATGTTGGTTATGACGTATTTGTGTTTGAGAATGCTAGTATTGCATCTGAGGTTCAAAAGAGTAATGATAATTTAAAGGTGGCTGTTGCTTCTTCTGTTGAGGCTGAGGCGTTGCGTGGTAGGATGAGTGAGGTGGCTCTTTCTTTATATTTTGTTGATGATGAGCAAGAGTTGGCTCTTTGGAATCGTAATGTTAGTTTAGAGTTGGCAAAGTTGCGTATTAAGGGGGCTTCTGAGAAGCGTGATTTAATTGTTGGTCAGGCTATTCAGACTTTGGATGATTTGGATAGATCGGTTAATTTGTTTATGGCTCGTTTGCGTGAGTGGTATGGTGTTTATTTTCCTGAGATGGATCGTTTAATTGAGAAGCATGAGACTTATGCTCGTTTGGTTTTGAATTTGGGTGATAGGGATAATTATACTTTTGATACTGTGGTGGCTGAGGGGCTTCCTAAGGAGCGTTCTGAGTTGGTGGCAAAGACTGCGCAGTCTTCTATGGGTGCTGATGTTTCTGAGGTTGATTTGAAGCAAATTCAATGTCTTAGTCGTGATGTTCTTAATTTGTATGAGTTGCGTAAGAACATGGAATCCTATGTTGATAATTCCATGGAGGAGCTTGCGCCAAATGTTAAGGCGGTTGCGGGTGCTCTTTTGGGTGCTCGTTTAATTGCTATGGCGGGTAGTTTGCAGAATTTGGCTATGCGTCCTGCTAGTACTATTCAAGTTTTAGGTGCTGAAAAGGCTCTGTTTCGATCATTAAAGACAGGTGCTAGGCCTCCTAAGCATGGCTTAATTTTTCAACATACTTTGTTGCATGATGCAAAGCGTTGGCAGAGAGGAAAAATTGCGCGTGTTATAGCTGGTAAGCTTTCTATAGCTGCAAGGGCTGATGCTTTTGGCGGGAACTTTATTGGTGATCGACTAAAAGCTGAAATTAATAAGCGTCTTGACGAGATTTATGAAAAATACAAAGACGCGCCTCCTCCAAAAGAGCCTAAACCTAGAGAAGAACACCGTGACCGTGAACCACGATTCAACCGTGGCGGTGGTGGTGAGCGTCGGGGTCGATTCGGAGGCGGTGGTGGTGAGCGTCGGGGTCGATTCGGAGGCGGTGGTGGTCGAAGAGGTAACTATGGTGGCGGTGGTGGTGGTGATCGTAACCGTAACCGTAGCAGTGGTGGTGACGGTGGCGATAGGGGTCGCAGTGGCGATGGTGGTGGCGATCGATTCCGTAGAGACGACAAAAAGTTCTATGGCGACGATGGTGGCAGTGGTAAATTCCGCACCAACAGCGACAGTAATACCGTTAACAGTACCAGTGTCAGTGGCAGTAGTGACAATAGCAGTAGTGGTGGCAGTGGCGGTAGTAGCAATAGTGGTAAGTCCCATAGTGACGATGGTGGTAGTGGTAAATTCCGTGGCCATAACGATGGTGGTGGTAAAAGTAGTGGCAGCGATGGCGGCGGTGGTAGTGGTGGTGGTGAGCGGCGAAACCGATTTGGCGGTAGTGGTGGTGGTGAGCGGCGAAACCGATTCGGAGGCGGTGGTGGTGAGCGTCGGAGACGATTTAGTGGTAGCGGTAGTGGCAGCAGCAGTAGTGGTGGTGGTGGTGAGCGTCGGAGACGCGAGTAGCGTGCATATTAAAATTCGTCCTCATCCTCAGTTTAAAGAGATTTATCAGGCCATGTTAGAGGGTGGGGCTCAGCGTCTTGCCACTCGTAATTTAACTCCTAGTTTAACTGTTTATGGTGAGCGGTTAATTCATGTTAAAAATGTAGAGTATCGTATTTGGGATGCTTTCCGTAGTAAACTTGCCGGCGGTATAATTAAAGGCGTGCAGAATGTGCCTATAGAGCCTAATTCTCAAGTTCTCTATTTAGGCGCCGCGTCTGGCACAACTCCTAGTCATATATCTGATATTGTAGGCGAAGCTGGTCATGTTTACTGTGTAGAATTTGCCTCCCGCTCCCTACGTGACCTAGTAAATAATGTAGCTGCATACAGAGCAAATATTTCCCCCTTCCTTGAAGACGCACGTAAACCCGAAAAATACGCCATATTCATACCTGGAAAAGTAGATGTAATATACTGCGATGTAGCCCAACCCGAGCAGGCAAAACTTTTAGCTGATAACGCAGACGCCCTCCTAAAACCCTCCGGATGGGTAATGCTGGCCTGCAAATCTCAAAGCATAGACGTCACCCTAACTCCAGAGGTAGTCTACAGACAAGAAGCAAACATCCTGCGCAGCAGAGGTTTTACCGTAAAAGAAGTAGTGGATCTAGAACCATACGATAAAGCTCACGCTATGATAATAGCCCAAAGATAAACCCTTTTTCACAGGTTACCCTATTTTTTGAGCAGGCTAAGAGAGATAAACTTGTTTTATGGAAAAATGTATTTAACCCTAATTTCCTGTTTTAAGTAATAAGGGTGCTTTAGAGATTCTAGAAGGGTGTTATTTTTTTTTGGTAGCTTCACTTAGGTACATTTGATTATTTATTTTAATCTTAAAGTTATAGTGTTTTGACGCGTTAGTGTTTGGGTGGGTAAATGTTTGATGTTGAGGTGCTCAATATGTAGGTCAACTTGGGAAAAGGCTGAAATAATTCTGTTAAACACGTAAATTGGTATTTGGTCACAAAACAAGTGAGTGTTACACTAAAACATTTATGGCCTAACTTATAATGTGGTTAAAGCAATATTGCTTACTTAAGGACATTGTGACTTCAATTTCAACTTAATATTTAAATATGTAACTGTGGTTTGAAATAACAGGTATGTAGTTTATGAGTTCTCTTCCTATTAAGAAAAAATCTGTAAAGGAATTCATTTTGCTTAGTTTACTTGATGGTGAAAAGGCTTTAGGGACTCTTGTAAATGAAAGTGAGGTGAAGATTGGAGACGGTGAGAGGAAGGGTGGCTCTACTGTTTCACATGATTTAAGGAAATTAGAGGATTTAAACTTAATTGTGAAGCGTAATGGTAAATGTTCGTTAACTTCACGTGGACTTATTGAAGCACAAATCTGTAAATCGTCTTATGCATCTACGGCTGTACTTGACTCTTATCAAGACTTCTGGTTAACCCATGATATAACACGTCTACCTCCTACATTAATGGTAGATATTGGTGCTTTATCAGGATCGACTGTACTTACAGCTACGCCATCTGACCTTCATTTTGTTCATTCACATTGCGTAGAAGCGATTCATTCTGCAAAAGCTATTCGTGCTATCGCCCCCATATATCATCCAGATTATATCTCTGCCTTTAGAGAACGTCTCAATTTAGGAATCAAAATACAATTAATTGCTACTCCAATTATTATGGAAAAACTTGAAACAGAAGCACCTGACTTGTTCAGCAAATATGTTGATACGGGTGATTTTCAACTATTTATAAACGACGATTTAGGAATTGCTATGGTTTTAACTGACAGCAGTTACACATTTGGATTATTTGATTTGAATAAACGATATGATGCTAATGCTAATATGTTTGGTACTGGGCAGAAAGGGCTTGTTTGGGCTTCCCGCTTATTTGCTTTAACTCTTTTAGATAGTGTACCATATGTATATCCAAAAAAACCCTGAGCAATGTCTGATATAGATTTGTTAACTATCCTTTTTGTGTTACATTAAGGGGTTTTGGGTAGTAGTAGTATTATTTGTGCCAGTTTTTTTTGGGTTTATATCTTCAAGGTAGTATTACAGCATAATATCTAAAAATTTATGCTTTTGATTGCTGTGTTATTTTGTATTGAGGCAAAAATATGTGCGATAAATATGTAAGCATAAAATTAAGTCGTAACTTTCAGGTTTTAGTATTTTACGAGTGAAATTCTTTGTAAATCGCACAGAAAATTAAATCAAGAATAGATAACACTACAAAGACTCCTCACTATTACCAGATACGGTAAAGGGTGTTATTTTTTTCTCTTTTCATAAAACTAGTTTTGGTTTCGGCTCAGCTGAGTTGGGGAATATGTTTTGTGTGAAAACGTGTTTTTGAGGTTAAAATCTAAAAATAACCATTTTTTGACCACTTTGTACTTTAGTTTAGATTCAGACATGTGTCCTGATAGGTATGTAGGTTACGTTATTCAAATTTTCGTAATTTGTTTCTAAATAATAATATTCAACTAAGTTTGTGTTTATTATTCTTAAATATTAAAAGTTAACCTCTGATTTCATTAATTATGGTGCAATAATCAAAAGATATGTGTTGTATAAAAACTGAAATTTATGGATTAATCCGTTTATGGTTATGTCGGGTTGTTGTTCTCTTTTGGTGAGGATTTTTTCCATTGTGGTGGCTAGAGTGATTTTTGGTTTTCTTCCGCTGTTTTTAGGTTTGGGTGTGATGTTTCCTATGGTTAGGTATTGTTGCCCTGCTTGTCTACCTAGTTTGTTTGTGGATCATTAGCTATTTTGCGATTTCTTGCCTGATTTACCTGTTGTTTGTGTTTCACAATTATGTCTCTATCTTGTAACGATATAAGCGCCATAAACTTTAACACCCAACACAATACACTATAAACTAGAAAAAGTCAAACTATTATACTGATGAAAGAGAAATATTTAATCTTAAGCAACACCATTATTAACATAAAGGAAATAGTGGTGACCTATAGTATGGAAGCTAAACGCTTAGGGGACACAACTAAAAAATGAGAAGAGATCCTCAATGTTATCCGCTTTCTATTCCACAAAAAGGAATATGGTACACTGAAAAATTCTATTCCGGTACTAACATTGCAGGGATATCAGCAACGGTGCGCCTAAAAATGCCTCTTGATTTTTCTTTATTGGAGCAGGCTATAAATTTAGTGATTGAACACAATGATTCTATGCGCATCAATGTCTGTATGATTGACAACAAGCCGCACCAATTTGTAGTTCCGTACATCTATAAAAAACTTGAGGTCAAGGATTTTACTGCTACAGACGATAGTGATATCTATACGTGGAGTATGAATATGACTAAAACACCACTTTTTGCGGAGAATGCTGATCTCTATAGGTTTGTGGTGCTTAAAATTGATGCGAATACATGTGGTTATTTTGTTATGCTCCATCATTTGATAAGCGACGCGTGGAGTATGATTATGGTCGGCAATGAAATCATGCGTTATTATTTTAACCTGCAGAAAGGCGTAATAGATAGGATGTCAAAACCGTCCTATCTGGTTTATTTGGCGGAAGAAAACGTTTATGTCAACTCTGAACGTTATAAAAAAGATGCCACATTTTGGCGTG
Organism: Candidatus Bathycorpusculum sp.; assembly: GCA_009779045.1. Taxonomy (GTDB): domain Archaea; phylum Thermoproteota; class Bathyarchaeia; order Bathyarchaeales; family Bathycorpusculaceae; genus Bathycorpusculum; species Bathycorpusculum terrae. The sequence continues at coordinate 8,106 of WREZ01000016.1, forward strand.
AACAATTTGAGACCATACCCGAACATGTTGGAATAAAGGCGCGTAAAAGCAATGAAATAAGGTCTGATGCCGTACGCAAGAGCTATGTCCTGAAAAGTGAGTTGTGTCACGCGATACAAAAATATTCTAAAGACTCCCAAGTGTCGGTTTTCGTAATATTGATGAGTTCTTTTATGCTATATTTAAACCGCCTTACCGGAAGCGACGATACGGTGTTAGGTGTGGCCGTGCATGGGCGGTATAACGCGGAAGCAAAGAAAACGTTGGGAATGTTCGTCTCGTCTATCCCTTTCCGCTTTAAAGTAGACCCGAAGGATACATATTCCACTTTCATTCAGAAGCTCTTCAGGTGCTGGCTGAGCGTTTTGCGCCACCAACGCTATCACATAGATCATATTCTGCAGGATATGCGTAACCGTTTCGGAGAGGTGACCCGACTTTATGATATCGTGTTTTCTTATCAAAACGCTAAATTCGAACAGCAAGAAGGTTCTTTGCAGTTGGGTTCCAAATGGCATTTCAACGGTCATCAGAACGAGTCCCTCATAATTAACTTCAATGAACGCGATAATGACGGCGTTATCATGTTAGATTATGATTTTTTAACAGACCTCTTTCATACCGAGGATATTGACGCAATGCACGACCATTACGTCAACATACTTTGGCACGCACTGAGCGCCCCATCAAAACAGGTAAAAAATATTGAGATAGTTTCTGAAAAAGAAAAGAATTTAATTCTAAACGAGTTTAATGATACGGCAAAAGATTTCTCTAACGACCGTACGGTGCTAGATTTTTTTGAGGCACAAGTGGCGTGTTGTCCAAACAAAGTCGCCGTCCTTTTTGAAGACAACTCGCTTACTTATTCTGAACTTAATGTGCGGGCAAACGCTCTGGCGATGTTACTAAGAAGCAAAGGGGTTAAACGCGGGAGCATTGTCGCGATGATGCTTTACCGTTCTTTTGAAATGATGATAGGTATCTTGGGCATTTGGAAAGCGGGGGGCGCTTACCTGCCTATTGACCCCGAATATCCAAAAGACCGCATAGAATATATGCTTAAAGATAGCAAATCGTCTATATTGCTAACTACAGCGTCAATTGAAAAACAACTAACTTTCAAGGGTGAAATCCTACAGATTGACAATGATTCTTACAGTGCAGATAAATGCCTTGAAAATGCAGCGGAGCCCAGCGATGTCGCTTATGTGATTTACACATCGGGTTCTACCGGACAAGCGAAAGGTGTAATGGTGGAACACCGTGCCCTCGTGAATCGCATACAATGGATGAACCGTAAATACCCCTTGTTGGACGACGATGTTATTTTACAGAAAACCACTTACACATTCGACGTTTCAGTCTGGGAACTTGTATGGTGGTTTTTTGCGGGCGTAAAACTGGTGTTTCTCCCACCTGCCGCCGAAAAATATCCAGACAAGCTTATTGATGCGATAAACTCCTACCAAATAACCACATTGCATTTTGTGCCGTCTATGCTAAACGCGTTTCTTTGCTTTGTCGATACGAATCATAATCACAACTGCCTCATCAGTAGTCTTAGAAAAGTGTTTGCAAGTGGTGAGGTGCTTACCCCCCAGCAAGTTAACCGGTTCAATACCTGCATACATTCGGTTTCTGGTGCGCGACTCTACAATCTTTACGGTCCAACGGAAGCAGCTATCGATGTTTCATATTATGACTGCCCAATAGAACCCGACCAGCGCATAGTTCCCATAGGTAAACCCATTGACAATATACAATTATACATTGTTGACAAACACATGAACCTGCAACCTATCGGGGTTTCCGGGGAACTTTGCATCGGCGGGGTCGGCCTTGCTCGTGAGTATATCAATAAACCTGAACTTACAACGGAAAAATTCGTGCCTAATCCTTTCAAACAGGGTGAGCGTCTTTATAAGACCGGTGACTTGGTTCGGTGGTCTCAAAAAGGGGATATTGAATATTGTGGGCGAATGGATTTTCAGGTAAAAATCCGTGGATTCCGTATCGAGCTAGGCGATGTCCAATATCATCTTGAACAGATTCCGTCCGTGAGAGAAACGGTGGTCACCTGTTTTGAAAATCCTGCAGGCGGCAAATACCTTGCTGCTTATTATGTTTCTGATACTGACCTCCTTGTATCTGATATACGTGATTTCCTAGTTAAACGGCTTCCAGACTATATGATCCCTTTCTGTTTCATTCGTGTAGACCAGATTCCGCTTTTTAGTAACGGTAAGGTAAACGTGTCTCTTCTTCCAAAACCACCTGCCACGATATGTGCCGCTCACCTACAAAAAATCATTTTGCCGAGAAACAAAACGGAGGCGCTTGTGATGCGAGTCTGGTCTGAAACGCTTGGCATAAACGAGTTAAGCGTGACCGATAATTTCTTCACAATGGGTGGCGATTCTATAAGCGCAATCAATATGGTCTGTCGTATGCCCACTACGGTTAACGTCAGCAAAGTTTATGAGTATCCCGTTTTGGCAGATTTTGCGCGCTATTACAACGAAAAAGATAGCAGCGGGATCCTCGTGCGGCTATCCGGAGAGGAAAATGCTACACGGAGCTATATACTCTGTCCTTACGGCGGTGGTGGCGCATATACATATCTGAGTCTCGCTAAGGCGCTTTCCCTACAGGATCCATCGTGTTGCGTTTATGCCGTGAATCTTCCGGGGCATGATTATGAGTCAAAAGACGGTTCTTTTCTGCCGATTAACGACGTTGCTGCATTGATTCTGAAAGAAACGACGAAACGAGTTTCCGGTAAGATAGTCATCTATTCGCATTGCGTCGGCGCGGCACTAGGTGTTGAACTGGTCCACCTGTTGGAACTTGCCAAAGCCAACATAGAAGCGTTCTTTGTCGGGGGTGTTATTCCTCCCGCTAATGTTGGTATATATGGCTGGTTTTTTGATCCTTGGATGTTTGTTAGAGATAAACGGCTCCTAAAGTTTTTGATTTCGCTGGGGCTTTCTGAGGGGAATGTGGTTCAAACGCCTCAAACATCTCAAACAGGCCTAAAAGAGATGCAAAAGTTGCTGAAAGCATTCCGGTATGACGTGCGTTCTTATTACCGGTATTTCGCTAAACGAGCGTCTAACAAGCAAAAAAAGCTAGGTGTTCCCATTTTTTCAATTCTTGGGGAATTAGATCAAATGACAAAGCGTTCGGGTGGAACTCGTAATTGGCAGCTAATCTGCGATGCGCCGATGCAAACTATTAAAATTAAAGGAGCGCGTCATTATTTTATTAAAACGCATGCGACGGAATTGGCCGAGATAATGACGCGGACTTTACAAAATAAATAAACTATTGAGTGTTGAATTATGAGAAACAAAAATTATCCATTTTATGTGACTGAACCAGTGCGTAACCTGAAGGAGTTGATAGATTTTGCGGCGGAAAAATATGGTGACATGCCTGCTTTTACTTATGAAAGAAAAAAAGAAAGGGTTAGTGTTAGTTATCGTCAGTTTAAATTGGATATAGAAGCGTTGGGGGTGGGTTTGTTTCATGAATGTTCTGGTCGGTGTACTGTGGCGGTTATTGGTGAAAATTCTTATGAGTGGATATTGTCGTATTTTTCTGTGGTAAATAGTGGGAACGTTATTTTGCCGTTGGATAAGGATTTGTCTGTTGCGGAGATAAAGAATTTGTTGAATGCTTCTGGTGCGGTGGTGCTTGTTTTTTCGGATGATTATTCTGATGTTGCGGATCGTTTGTGTGAGGATGCAGTAAATATTAGGCGTTATATCAATATGAATCAGGTGCGCGAATTAGTTAATTTAGGTGTTGAGATAATGCGAGATGGTAGTAGGGGTGTTGTGGATTGTGAAATAGTTGATGGTTCTTTGGCGGCGCTTTTGTACACGTCTGGAACGACTGGCACGTCCAAAGGTGTGATGCTTTCGCATGGTAATTTGGCGAATAATGTGGTGGCTGCTTGTCGGAATGTGGATATACTTGGGAGTAATATATTGTTGCTTCCCCTTCATCATTCTTTTGGTTTTGTAGCGGGGGTTTGTGTTATGATATTGAAAGGTAGTGAAACCTGTATTAATTCAAGTTTTAAAAATATGCTTTCGGATCTGCTAAAGTTTAAGCCGTATAATCTGTTTTTGGTGCCGTTGTTTGTTGAGACGTTTTATAAAAAAATATGGGCAGATGCTAAAAAGCAAGGTAAAGATAAATTGTTAAAGAGAATGATTGGTATTAGTAATATGTTGTTAAAA
>WREZ01000017.1 GCA_009779045.1 Candidatus Bathycorpusculum sp.
ACATCATAGGACTGTCAGATATTTCAGCGTAGACTTTGGGTTTATTTGTTATATCGGCAATTTTGTTTGCGATAGCATCTATACGTGCTTGGAGACTAACTACTAATGTAGTGGCTTCATCAGTATGACCTGTTGCTTTGCCGACAAGTTCAATATTAGCTAATACATCACTAATAGTTTGAGGGCCTAGCACTATTACGGTGTAGCCCATGTTGCGTAATTTATCTGCTGCTTCATCACTTGCACCACCACCACAGGCAATGATTAAATCAGGATCTAATGCAACTATGGGTTCTATTGCGGGTTGCCAATAATTACCAATACTAGTTATAGTGCCTGCGGCTTGTCCTGTAATGACTGCTTGTGGGTAATCACAAAAATCTGTAACCCCAACAACCTGACCGCCAGCACCAACAGCAAACAAAACTTCGGTACTACTAGGCGCTAAAGAAACAATACGCTGAGGAACGGAGTTTATAGTTACTTCAGCACCACTGTCATCAACTACAGTTACAGGTTTACCGTTATTATTGCCATTTATCGGGTTTCCCTTCAGAAGCACAAAAGAAGCTGAAACTAAAACTACTGCAAGGACTATTGCTACAATTAACCATAACTTTGTTTTACGCATATTCTCGCCAACTTTTTAAATTATACAACAACAAAAAGTTTAATAAACCTTAAGTTAATTTAAGTTAATCATAAATTGATAAACTAAAGTTTATCACAATTAATCACATATTTATACAGATAAAAGACAGCGTTATAAAACTAAACTATCTCTTCACAATCTCAACTGAAATGACAAAAAAAGTGCTCTTCCATCTTAACGCTGAAAAGAAGCAACTAATCCATTCTGAACTAACTAAACGCCTCAGCAACCTCAAAACTAACTAAAATAATTCTTAATTGATGTTTTATTTAAACATTCACAAATGATTTTTGTGTATTTGAGATAAAACAGTTTTTATCAGAACATAGTTTCTTTATAAAGAGTGCAGGGGTGGGATACACCCGTTTACGTCTGGAGCCTCTCCTCAAAATTGTGACATACCCTTTGATTTTGAGATGTCATATTAAACACTAAAGGGATAGTCAAGTTATCTCTTAATAAACTTTCCATGGTTTTAACTTATCGTTTCAGATGCCATTGAGTTTGTCTCTCTTTGATTTTGATTATTCTTCATTGGGTAACTGAAATATGTTGGAAAAAGACACTAATATTACAACATTATTAATAATACATAATTAACTATGCACAATGTGAGAGAGGAAAAAACAATGAGTAATGGTGAGGATTTGTTTAACAAGTTCCCGGCGGAAATCCGGGGAGCAGAAATAGGTATGTGTTATGATCCCATTTTAAGAAGACTTTTAAATAGAAAAGTGTTTGACTCAAACAGACTTATAAAAGACGCCATAAAGTCTACACCTGGAACTAGTATATTTCAGTTTAGGGCTAATTCTTCTGTCAGTAAAAATATAAAAGACTCTCTCTATACAGCAGATGCTAAGGCAAAAATTGCAAGTTATGTAACAATTGGCTTTAATCTTGAAAAAGACTCAAATAGTGTCTATGGACAGGATACACTTAATTGTTATGGCACCCACATATATAGCGGCAAAGAGCTTGAGTTGTTGCATCTTAAGCCTGAAACATTGTTTAAATGCATGACGGATGATTTTCAAAAAGACCTCAACGAACTGCTTGATTCGAAGGATACTCAAAGTTTTCTCAAAAATTATCTTTTGTTTATTCAGACATGGGGTTATGGGTGTGTTACAAAGTTGTATTTGACGGCTTGTTCTGCTTTTGAAATTACGGCCACCCATAGAGAGGCTCAGTCTGCGCAGAGATTAAAGTATTGTGGGAGTGTGGGGGTTAATACGCCTTGGGGTGGTGGTGATGTAGCTGTTGGTTATGCAAGTCATGTAAAAGAGGTCGATGGTAATGCTGCGGTGGCGATTACGGGGGGTTCTTTGCCGCAAAATGCTCCCACAGCGAATTGGTGTTACAATTTATTGACGGCGCTTGGTGGTGTTGCGCTTTCAAAGTTGGCTGATGGTACGGTATCTATACCTTCTTACACTGGAGGTGACCCAAAAGAGCCTGTTTGTCCGTCGGGTGTGTTGGGTGGTTTGGATATGTCTAAGAATGTGCCTCCATCAATCACTGAAGAATTACGGCAAAAGATTATGGAAGCAGACGGTTTTAAGGACATCTCTTGGGATAAATATATGGAAGCTCAAGAAGCAGTTTATGCGACGTTGTCGCCTGAGGTTATTATGGAGGAGCTTAAACACCTCTCGGATATTTCCATAGCAGATTACATAGAACCGGAATGTACAGCTGAGACAGTGCCGCGTAATGATGGCGGGGGTGTCTCGGTTTCTTCGTGGGATTTGGGTGGGTATGTGCCTTGTGCTTATGAGATTACCTCTTGGAGTGATCTTTTTCCTCAATTGAAAGCTGTAAAGTTTCCAACGACTTTTACAACTCTTTATCTTGCAAAAGCCTTCATGTTCTACTTGACTCGACTGCAATTTGCAAGCTACCTGCACTTCTTAGCAGAAGTAGGCCCAACCTTAAGCAAAAATCCAGAAATAATCTCAGATGCAAATAGATACCACAATAAATGCGATGAACTCTTTAAGGAAATCACAACTGTGTTAGAGAAAAATATGCGGTTCTCAAAGGAAGATTATGACGGTAAGGCTGATGAGAAGAAGGGTAAAGAGGCGGGTATTGTTAGAAAATTCGAAAAATGGATTAATGAATTACCAAATTTTAAGAGTCTAAGCGTCTACAAAAAGTACTGCACCGACTATCGATTTTTTATCGAAAATGGTTTGGGGTTCATGCAACTTTGGCAATATGAAAGTGCGCCTGGTGTTTGGTACACATCAATTGGTGGTGTAGGGTATTCGAAGGTGCCAGCAGATTGGACAGTATTGACGATGTTGACCAATAAAGTGAAGAAAGTGTATCCTGTTGTATGTCCCGATGGAGGTATAGATACGTGTGTATTTTCGGAGTACTATGGTCGTTGGTTTCGATCTGATGATGCTTATTTTCGGAAATCGGTTTTGCCCGAAAAGAAGGTTGATACACGGGGAAGCTACTATGAGGCAGGCAGTTGTCATCTAACGATAGAAGCTCGACTGTACTGTTTTGATTTTACTAAATTAGATCAACTTAAGGGTTCGAGTATCTGGGGTGCGTCGTGTATTCAAACATTTGATTTTGAAGAAATACAAAAATTTGCCAAACCAAACCGAGGCTAATTCTCAGAGGAGATTAATGCCGAAAGGTGTGTGGATCATTCTTCAGCCTCTCTTTTTATTACGCAAATTATCAAGGGATAGAATCGCCGATACCCTGTTAAACAGATTATAAGATAATCCGAAAGTGGGACTCATTTAACTGAAACAGATTCCTGTCTCAAAATCGGAAACATACGCCATCCATATGTAACTGCTCTATTTTACGCAATCTGAAATCATACTGACCTCTACGAACACGAAAAAGAAGTAAAAACAAAGACACACAAACCAATCAACATGCAAACCAACCATTAGCCAGTGTAAACGTCAAAATAAGTGTACTTAAAAGAAGAGTGGGAAACAAAAAACAGCAATTACCCACCACGCAAGTCAATTATCACACACAACTATACTGCAACTTTCAGTTACAACAAGGAACGGACTATTTTTCAAGTTGACACATAATTATAATTAGCTCACTTTTTTCCTCTTTTGTACATTGTGGTAATTGTGCAGCTGCACAGATACACTCAATTGCCTTGTTCACTCGCCACACTTTGAATTGATTGTGCTCGTTAAGTACAAGTACTTTCATGAGTTGACGTAATGCCATAACAATGTACATATTCACAACAGGAGTTGTTGTTTTTTCTGCTATTTTTTTAAGTTGCTTCATTTGGTCGCTGATTTGTTCTTGGTTTATTTGGTTGACCATATTTTGCCTCACTACCTCGTTACATCACATAGTTTCAATAAAAAAGAGAGATGACAGCTTACGTAACTATACAGCCTTACACACTTGATTTCTTTAAAGCAAATATACACCCGATAAAGAATGCCACTCCAAAAATCAAGAGCCCAACAAAGGACAGCCAAGGAAATGACAAACCTAACACGGTTGACCGCAAAAGTTCAGCTGAATGAGTCAGAGGTAAGAAATACAGTACCACTTTAGCTATACTCGGCAATTCGTTTAATGAAAAAAAGGTTCCGCACAGAAAAGTCATAGGCAAAATCACCAGAGTACTAAAGTTACTCATACCATGATGAGAAGCGATAATTAACGCTACCATTACTCCAAATAAGGCAAACACGAAACACGATAACAGTGTCAGCATTAAGAAGAGCAGGGGATTAACCAGTAACGTTGGTGCAAGAGCCAAACCTGCCAAGTAGATAGCAATAGCACTAATTGCCCCTCTTAATACACCTATCAAAGCTTTACCTATAATAATTGCATAGGAGCTTACAGGGGACATTAAAAGTTCGTCAAAACTTTTATAGTACATTTTGTCTACTTGGAGTTTTGATGAAGCACTATTAAAACTAGTTGAAAAAGTTGTTAAGGCAACAATACCGGGGATAACAAATGAGAGATAACTAACGCCGTCTACAGTTATACCTCGTCCTAACCCATAACCAAAAGCTACCAAATAAAGTAATGGAAGCACAAGACTTGTGGCAATTAGAGACTTCCAATGTCGACGCATGACACGCAGATCAAGCCAGAAAACTGAATAAATATCACTAAACATGTTCATCATTGGTCACCTACTTTTTCACCTGTTTGTTCAATAAAGACATCTTCCAAGTTTGATTCACGAATAATCACAGTTTTCACGTCAGCAGGCAAACTTTTAACATAAGTGTTTGCAGATTCACGGTTAGCAAAAAACTGGTAATGCGTCTCTTTATTATCTACAAGAGTTTCAACAACTATTGATCCAACTTTTTCACGCAGATTAGCAGGCGTATCTACAGCAATTAATTGTCCATGATGCATAATACCAACACGATCACACAAAACCTCAGCCTCCTCAATGTAATGAGTAGTAAGGAAAATTGTGGTGCCATCTTTGTTTAAACGACGAACAAAATCCCACAAACGACGTCTAGCTTGAGCATCTAATCCAACAGTAGGTTCATCCAAAAATAACAACTTTGGCTCATGAATAAGACTGCAAACAATAGCAGCTTTCTTTTTCATCCCGCCTGAAAGCGTATCAACCATTTTGTCCGCATACTCAGTGAGTTCTACATATTCTAACAGTTCGGTAATACGTTGTTTACGCTTAGAAGAATTCAAATGTTGTATACGTGCACGGAATTCCATGTTTTCCCTAACAGTTAGATCACGATCCAAACTCAAATGTTGCTGAACAACACCAATCATCTTCTTTACTTTATCAGGCTCATCATGTACAGTATAACCCCCCACAGAGACACGCCCCGAAGTTGGACAAGTTAAAGTTGTTAAGACACGAATGGTTGTTGTCTTTCCTGCACCATTGGGTCCTAAAAATCCAAAAATTTCGCCGTCATGAACACTTAAATTTAGATTATTTACCGCTTTAAGAGAGCCATAATCTTTGCAGAGATTTTCAGTATAAATAGAGTCCATCAAACAATAACCTCATATTTTGTCGAATTTTTTTAATGCTTCTGTGACAGCAGTTTTGGCTGTGAAACCAATTAATTCACCCATTTTGGTATGTCCTCCAGTATGTTTAATCACCATATCAGAATTTACGCCTGAAACAACAATCATGCTGTCAGTTCCTGTGCCAGTGGCTTGCACCTGAGGCGTATAAGTGCTCTTATAACCAAGATCCTGCAATGCCGCAGATTTAGCCTCTGTAGCAGTCATTATAGCCCTGGCCATAGCAGCCAAAGTCAAAGTTACATTAGTTAACAATATGATATTTATGGTACCAGGAGCCAGTTTCATATCAGTTTTAGTTTCAACCCAGTTACCAGCATCTACACCTGTACGCAGAGCATTACCAAGTGCACCGCCAGTTGCAATACAACAAACGTGAAAATCACCAAAAGTTTTTTCACACACCGCCACGCACTCCATGTTTACACCCGTACTTAGAAAAATAAAGTCACTACTACGAAGACCTAAGGTTCTAGGAAAATGTCTCTTAAATTTCTCATAACTCTGCAAAGTCATATGATGCGTTGAGCCATGTTCAGGGATAAACACGTTTCCTACATTGCTAACTTTTTGTAAGCCATCCATAGTTGATAAAACTTGTCGGCGTTCATTAAAAGAGACAAGAGTCAAGTTAAGAGAGACATCACGGTATTTGTGGTAAACAACTCGAGCCTTTGCCTCTTTAAATTGAAGCTTTATAGGGGTTTCTTTTAGGGTTACTTCAGGTTTACTCATTTCATTTTTCTCCATTATTATCATGTTTGTTACTTTTCATTTTTACCTTCAAGCAGACCTTCTATGCTCAGGTAGAGCTTTTGCAGCTCTTTTTTCATTTCATCCGGAGCCTGCCACATATCACGGTTTATAGCCTCCAAAAGTCGCTCAACCATGTTCTGTAATGCATAGGGATTTACATCTTTGAGCCATTCCTGCATAGTCTGGTCAAAAACATATTTTTTGGCTAATTCTTCATACATCCAGTCTTCCACAACCTCCACGGTGGCGTCCCAGCCGAAAACAAAATCCACATTTCTAGACAAGTCAGCAGCACCCTGATAACCGTGTCGTTTCATACCTTCAATATATTTGGGATTGAGAAGCCGAGAACGGAAAACGTAGCAGGTTTCCTCAGCGGTACTTCGAACTTTTACCCTATTAGGGTCAGAGGTATCACCACAATATGAACGAGGCATCTGACCGCCTACAATTTTAACGGCATTTATCATACCACCATGAGAGTCATACCAGTCATCGCCGTCTAAAATGTCGTATTCACGTGAATCCTGATTTTTGACTGTAACATTAATCTTTTTTAGACACCGTTTGAACTGTTCAGGTGTCTGCAATCCATAGGTTTTACGGGTATAGGCATAACTGCCCCAGTTAATGTAGACATCACTTAGATCGTTTTGGTCTTTCCAGTTCTTTGAGTCGATAACTTCACTTACGCCACAGCCATATGCTCCAGGTTGATCACCAAAAATTCGATAGCAAGCTGCTTCCCGCGCTTTTACAGCATCAATGCCTTTGAGGGTTTCTTCGGCTACCTCATTTTCTATATGTTTAACTATAAAGTTTTGGTTAGGGGATTCTTTTAGTCCAGCGGCTAATTCAACAGCTGCATCAAGAAGGTTGACAACAACAGGAAAAGTATCTCTGAATAATCCACTGATACGCATGGTAACATCGATACGAGGACGTTTAAGCACCTCAAGAGAAAGGGGTTCTACACCAATAACTCTGCCACTGGATCTTTCCCAAACCGGTTTAATACCCATTAAGTAAAGGATTTCAGCAATGTCATCGCCTTTAGTTTTCATAGTGTCTGTTGCCCAGATAGTTATACCGACAGATTCTGGATATTTTCCTTCTTCCTTTAGGTAGCGTTCAAGCAATACATCTGCTAGAGCAACTCCGACTTCCCAAGAAGCAGGTGTTGGAACAGCACGAGGATCAACAGAGTAAAAATTTCTACCAGTGGGTAAGATATCTGCCATGCCGCGAGTTATAGAACCAGAGGGTCCAGGAGGCACATAACCACCTTGACAGCCAGATAGGGTGTAGGTTAGTTCATCAGTTGTTGATGCAAGAGCGGGAACAAGAAAACGACTAATGTAACAAAGGCACTGATCTACCTGTGGATTGCTTGCACCTAATACTTCCTTTGTTAAGGCAACGATTTTTTCTTCGTTGAAATCAGTTAAGTGATATTTTTGGATAAGTTCAAGCGAAAGCACACTGATTTCTTTTAGGTGGTCACCATTGGTTTTGCCGTCACTGCCAAGTTTACCTCTATGCGCCAAAAGATCATCATAGTTAAACCCTAATAGTTCTGCAATGGACTGCCTTAGGGATGGCACATCACCATTATTTAGGCGAGTTAAAGTGACAAGGAATTCGTCTAACCTTAGGTCTTTGGGGCCTTCACCTAAAATGTGAAGTCCATCACGAATTTGCGCATCCGATAACTCGTTAATGTATGCATGTAGCTGTTCTAGAAAGTCATCAAATGATGCAAAAGCGACATCTTGGGTGATTATTAGGTCTTTGTCAAGTTTAGCTGCAACTACGTTTTCCCAGATTATATTGCGTAAAACAGGTAATTTTTCGGGGTCAACAGTTTTTGCGTGGTAGTAATCTTGAAGTTGAATTTCCAGTTTTGCGAGTTCGTCATAGGAATCAGCATTATGCATAACAGGTACTAAGTGTTCTATGATGCAACAGTAGCTTCGGCGTTTGGCTTGCGTTCCTTCGCCAGGATTAGTTATAACATAAGGATAAATGTTGGGTAAATCAGAGATAGCTACGTCAGGAGAGCACGATTTAGACAGTCCAACAGATTTTCCAGGCAACCATTCTAAAGATCCATGAGTACCTATGTGCATGATAACATTAGCACCAAAAACGTCGCGTATCCATCGGTAATAAGCATAATAATGATGGGGCATAGACAAGTCTGGACTATGATAAATGCTTGCTGACGTCTCTAGGTAACCACGGGGAGGTTGCAAACCAATGAAGACATTACCGTTTTTTATGCCAGCTATCAAAATTTTGCCATTGTAAGTGTAGAGTTTCCCAGGACGCTTTTCCCAGTCCTTCTCCATTTTAACAGCTACATCAATAGGCAACTCGTTGAACCATTGTTCATACTGTTGTAGAGAGATTTTATCTAAGGCACGATCATTTAGTTCTTGTGCACTAGACCATCTGCGATCGTTAGTTAACCCCGCAATTATGGTGTCCATAAGTTTCTGGCTGCTTTCAGGTATTTCATCTAAAGTGTATCCTTGATTTTTTAGATCATGAAGGATATTCATTACTGAAACAGAAGAATCCAACCCAAAAGCATGACCAATGGTATCGTTTCTTGGAGGGTAGTTGTGGAAAATTATAGCTACTTTCTTTTGATTGTTAGGTAATCGTCGAAGTTTACCCCAGTTAATTGCTAAACAGACTGCTTTTTTAGTTCTCTCTTCAATGGGTTCGAATTTTATTATTCGAGTGCCCGCTGAAGAAGTAGTTTGGTTGTAATCAATAGATGCAACTGGCACAGTTATTAGTGTTCCATCAAATTCAGGCATAGCAACATTAGCAGGGATATCCATTATGCTCAAACCCTGCATGGTATCACGCCACTCCTCGAAAGTATTGCTTGTAGTTATAGCTTTGATTATCGGAACTCCAAGTTTTTTCAGAGCGCCTGTTGCATCAACACCAGAGAGGCAAGTTGAAAGAGAGAAAGAAAACAGACTAATAACAACATCTACCATGGGTTTGTTGTCTTTTAAGAAATAGTTATCAATAACCCAAGCTAATCCGTTCATGCCCAACTTGGGATTTTTTGATCCGCCAAAAAACACAGGTAACACATTTGCGCCTTGAGCTTCAATTTCATGGATCATGGCGTCAACAAAACTGGTGTTACCACCTTGCCATTGACTTTGATGGAACCATACCCCAACAGTTACGCGATTGGTATCAATTTTCTTTTTCACATATTCTTCTAACGTTGGAACATACTCAAAAGCGGGGTGATAAATGCCTTCCCAGAGAGGCTTAGTTGGAGATTCAAAAGTGTAGTCGGCACCTATGAAGCGATTGGCAAGATAATAGAAGAGATTTTCAAAATTCTTTTTGCCACCATAGTTAAGGTAAAAAAAGATTTTTTGTTTATCTTCGTTTTGTACTGTTGTGAATTTAGTTTGGGTATTGCCACCAAAGAAGGGTGCAGAAACCATAAGTGGCACTTTTACAGTTTTTAAGGCGTCAACTAACTTTTCAAATTCAGGCAGATCACCCATTAAATGCACTATAACGATATGGGCTTTTTTTGAGAAATTGATAAAATCATCTAAGGCACCGAAATTACGGAAATCGCCGCCAGCTCGTAGGCATAATTCAATGGCGTTGGGAAATTTTTCATTTATTACTTTTACTGCTGATATAGCAGGAATGGCATCAGCTGGAATGGTGGATGCAAAAGCTATTTTTAGAGTTCTCATATTTTCAATTCCTTTTCTTCAAAGAAGAATGATATTTTTGAGGTAAAACCGTTAAAGTCGTTAACTATGGGCATAATTACGGGTTTACCTGTGCTTGAGTGGGAAACGTCAGCTTTAATTCCATAAACGGCTTCGATATTTTGTGCGGTTAGCACCTCTTCAGGAGTGCCCATTGCATACATACAGCCTTTTTTGAGCATAAATAGTCTATCACAAAAACGGCTAGCTAAGTTCAGATCATGTATAGATACAATAACGGCATGTCCTTTGCTTTGAGCAAGTCCTTTAAGTATACAGAGAATTTCAAGTTGATGTTTAATATCTAATGAACTTGTAGGTTCATCTAGCAATAAAATTTTGGGTTGTTGCGCAAGGGCTCTGGCGATTATAACTTTTTGTTGTTCACCACCACTAAGTTCAGAGAATTGACGCATAGCAAGATGATCAATACCTAAAAGTGTCATCATTTGAAAAACAATATCATTATCACGTTCACTTATGCTCCAATGAACATAGGGTTTTCTGCCCATCATTACTACATCAAATACTGTGAAAGGAAACGCACTTATCGATGTTTGAGGGACATACCCCATCAACTTGGATAATTCTTTAATAGTAAATTTACTAGTATCTTGTCCATCTACAAGGATACTGTTTGGTTTTGTCTTTAAAATGCGATTAATACATTTTAGTAATGTGCTTTTTCCTGAACCATTGGGACCAACAATAGCTATTAACTCGCCTAATCCTATGCTTAAATCAACATTTTTTAGAATTGAAACATTACCATAGCCAAATGAGAGATTGTTTACAGTTAATTTCAACTAAAATTGTGCCTCCTTTTACGTATTAATAAGTAAATGAAAAAGGGAACCCCGAGAAGAGATGTTACAATACCAACGGGGAGTTCGGCGGGCATTATAATTAACCTGCCCACAGTATCTGCGCAAAGAAGCATAAGGGCACCCATAAGTGCGCTACAAGGTATTAGGTATCGGTGGTCGTTGCCAATTATCATTCTAGAAATGTGAGGAGCAATTAAGTCTACAAAGCCAATAATTCCAGTAAAAGATATTATGCTTGCAGTTGCAACGGTTTCTAGAATCATGTTTATAGATAAGACACGTTTGGAATTTACGCCTAAGCTAACAGCTACATCCTCACCCATGCTTAAGACGTTAATATTCCAAGCTTGAGTTATCATAAGAATCATAGCAACTGCAACAATAGGAAAACAAATCAAAAGGTTCTGCCAAGTTACATTGTAAAGTCCGCCCATAAGCCAAAAAACAATAGCAGTCACCGCGTTTCGTTCAGGAGCAATATATTGTATTAGTGAGAGAAGAGCAGAGAAGAGAAAACCAACAGCTACCCCCGCTAAAATTACAGATTCTGAACTCATACCGCGTATACGTGCAATAGAGTAAACTATTATCATAGCTATTAAACAAAAAATAAACGCATTACCAATTACAAGATACCCCGCTAAAGTTGCAATACTAACTCCAAAAACTATAGCTAAAGCAGCACCAAAACCTGCAGCTGAAGAAACGCCTAAAATATAAGAGGAAACAAGGGGATTACGTAAAATTCCCTGCATTGTCGCACCAGCCGCAGCCAAACCAGCTCCAGCTATTAAAGCCATAACAATTCTAGGCAAACGAATAGTCCAAATAATCGTCTCAGCAAGAGGTGATACTGGACCAATATTTAGAAAAGGAAAAACTTTAGAAAATATAACAGTCAAAGCTTCACTAAGCCTAGGAGAAGAAGCTCCAAAACTAAGTGCTACCAATATAGTAACTATTAATGCTAAAAATATAGTAAAGAGTATAAGAATTTTTTTCCTCTGCCCCTTGCTATAGAGTTTCTTTATGTCAGCTGTTGTGGCAGTAACAGTCATAAATACTCAA
>WREZ01000018.1 GCA_009779045.1 Candidatus Bathycorpusculum sp.
CTATACTATCTGTCACTTTAACTATAGCTTTAACTGTAATAATTACAGTGATTCTTTTTAAATTTGATTTAGACAAGCTTGCAAGATACGTTACAAGGAAAAAGCCGAGTGTTAAGTATGAGTGAAAAAGTTGGCAAAAAATTAATTAAGTAACAATCTTTACGATATGTAGGTTAATTTATGTCAGTTAAGCAACGGCGGTATGCTCTAAAATCTAAGGAAATAAAGCAAGTTTTATGTGAGGCCTCGCAACACTTCAAAATGGATCTAGATGTTTTGTTTGGTAGCAAAGCAGCCATTGAGGCAGTTGAGTTTGATAGTGGTCAAATTTACATAGTTAATACAAAACCGGTAATGTTCAAAGCAGCAGGGATTTTTTTGCCACTTTTAGGTTTTACAGAGTTTATAGAATTTGCTCCAAAGATAATTGTAGACATGGGTGCAGTACCTTTTGTATGTAAAGGGGCAAACGTTATGGCTCCAGGAATTCGACGTGTTGAAGGTGAATTCTCCAAAGGAGATCTGTTAATTGTTGTTGATGAGAGGCATGGAAAAGCGTTAGCTTTAGGTGAGAGCATGTTTGATAGTGTAGCTTTTAAGGAAATAAAAAGTGGTCCGGTAATTAAGACTCTGCATTATGTTAGTGACAAATATTGGAACATGACTAAACTATTAACTGAGTAACATTATTGTTTAGCCAAGATTTCTTCTCTTTGGAATATTTTTATACTCACATAGTAAATTGCTATATCAATTGCTGCAAATATGCCAATTAGCATTATAAGCATTAGTGGGCCAAGGAAGATTAGGCCAAATATTTGTGCAAATATTAAACCCATTATAGGCATTAATAGTACAATACTAATTTGTTGTGCTTCTTTGAAGCCTTTAACTTTTGAGGATATCATAATGGTTAAACCTATACCGCATAGGGCAATCACAGGGGTTACACCAAACATCATTATAAGCCAAGTTACATTAGGAAGTAGTAACATTCCAAACGTGCTAAAGGTTGTTACATCAACCATTATCATGTAAACGCTATATGCAACAAATGTTACAGCCATTGCTGGAATAAAGCAAACTAAGATTTTTCCAAGTAAAAGTTCACTATCACTAATAGGTGTAGCTAAAAGAGCCTCTATTGTTTTTCGTTCTCTTTCACCGGCAAAACTATCTGAACCAATTACACTTGAGACCATCACGGGAACTATAAGAAGGATTGGCGCAAATAAGTAAACTAACATAATATATACAGCTACCATGTTAGGTGTCATATTGGCTAACATGTTTTGAACAGATATTGGCAGATTTGGTATTAACACATTGAAGTCTTGATTATTGCTTACATTTGCGTCTGGCATGTTTCCAATAAGTCCAATGATTAAAGGAAGTGCAACTGAGAAAATTAAAGGCACTATAATTATTGGCGTTAATATTTGCCAGTTTCGTTTTATTTCAAGCCAATCTTTTTTGAAGACAAGCCAGGCATTATGGAAATTCATTGTGTTTTGGCTCCTTCAGCTTTTATTAGTTTAAGATAAGCTTCTTCAAGTGAAACGCGTAACATGTTTACACCAAGAATTTGTCCGTTAGCTTCAACGATTGTTTTTACTATTTCAGGGGTAGCCATACGTATGTCTTCAACACTTATCCATAAGGAAGTTTCACAGGGTTTTGTGTTGACCTCTTTGACGTATGCGCTATTTTTTAGAGTTTGGAGTATTGTATTTGTTATCTGTGTTAGGTCTATTTGTATAACTTGGCCTGTAGAGGTTTTTTCGCGTAGCTCGTCAGGTTTACCAATAAGAAGGCAGCAGCCTTTATTCATAAGCATTACACGATTACAAAGTTTTTCGGCATCTTCAAGATGATGCGTGCTTAGCAGGATAGTGCATTTTTCGTGTTGGCTTAGCTTAGCCATAAGGTCACGGATTTCCTTTGCAGATTCAGGATCTAAACCAGCCGTGGGTTCGTCTAAAAATAGTACAGGAGGTTTATGTACGGTTGCTCGAATTATAGCTAATTTCTGTTTCATACCCTTACTAAATGTGCCCGCTTTGTCATTTCGGCGATCCCATAAATTAAAAAGCTCTAACAGCTCTTGAATTCGTTTTTTACGTTCAACAAAATCTGTTATACCATAGGCTTGCGCATAAAAGTCCATATTCTCATACGCAGTTAAACGTTCATACAAACTGGGGTTTTCGGTAAGTATACCTACAGATTTCCTAACTTGTATAGGATCTTTTTGAGTGTCATACCCTGCAACAGTAGCTGTACCATGAGTGGATGAAAGTAGACATGCAAGCATACGAATAGTCGTAGTTTTTCCAGCACCATTTGGGCCTAGAAAACCAAACACTTCACCCTTATCTATTTTAAATGAGACATTATCTACAGCTATCAAGTTACCATATTTACGGGTCAAATTTACTGCTTCAATCATACCCTTGCATCCCACACTTTTTTAATACAGATAAGACTATTTAAAGTGGATAAAAAGGACATCTATAAGAGTAAACAATTAAGGCTACATTACACTATAGTATTTTGAGTTCAACTAGGCCAATTTTTTTTAGAAATTTATGTTTATATGATATAGTGTTGTATGAGCTAAAGGTGTTTTTGCTAGATAAGTTTTTATTAGCGTTTGAAACTTATTTGCCGGTATATCTAAAGGATGATTAAGAAATGACCTTTCAAAAGGGAGACTTCATACTAATTAATTACACTGGAAAAGTCAAGGAAACAAATGAAGTTTTTGACACAACATATGAAGAAGTATCAAAAAGTGAACATCTTCACAGAGAAGGAGAGTTATATGAGCCTAAACTTGTTGTTATAGGCGAAGGCTGGGTTTTAAAAGCGTTAGATGATGCACTCTTAGATATGGAAACAGAAAAAGCATCAACCGTAGAAATTCCAGCAGACAAAGCATTTGGTCAAAGAGACCCAGAAAAAATTAAACGTGTTCCTCTACGCCAATTGTTGGCAAGAGAAATCAACCCAATTATTGGAGCACGCATTGAATACCAAGGCAAAACAGCTACTGTCCGCGCCATAGGCGCAGGGAGAGTCCTGCTTGATTTCAATCCACCTTTAGCTGGAAGAACACTTATTTATGAAGTTATAACCCAAAAGAAACTAAACAGCAGTGAAGAAAAAATTCTCTCACTTGTACACAGACGTGTTCCAGTTGTTGAAGAAGAAAAATTCAAAGTCACAATTGAAAACGACAACCTAACAATTGACATGCCAGAAGACACTTTCTATGTCGAAGGCATACAAATTGCAAAACGCGGCATCGCAATGGACATACAAAAATACTTACCAGATCTTACACAAACACAATTCATCGAAACCTTCAAAACAGAACCAAAACCAGTAACCATGGCCACCCCAACACTAACAACAGAACCAACTCCAGAGCCAAACCCAGAACCGACACCAGAAATAGAAACAGCAGAAGCAACACCAACTACAGAAACAGAAGTCTAAACGCTTCAAATAAGCGTTTAACATTTTTTTGTCACGTCAATTTTTTTGTAATTAAATCAATTTTTTAATTCATAAATTGAAGGTTTAATGTAAAGTATAGTTGCTCCAAACAAGAATAATGTTAATGGAGGCCAGCAATAATTTGGTTTGTAAGTTTGTTGTTTATTGGTTTTGTGTAAAGTTTAACCTAAAATCCCGGAAAGTATAACTATGTCTGAGTAATAGAGAGCGAATATTCGTTGAAACAACGATTGCGCGGTGAAATCGTGTTTTTGTATTAACTACAGCATAGTCATAATTACACACAATATAACTATGTTTTTGCATTTTAGTTCACTAAAAAACACTTAAAAACCTTTAATTTCGTTATTCCGCCATTTTAACGAGATTTCATAGTTACATCTTCGGGATTTTAGGGTTTAATCGATAATGTTTGTTTCTTTGGCAATTGTTTGGCATGTTTTATAGTTAAGTTGTTGTTTATGTAGGATTGTGTAACGTTCAGGGCGCATGGTTGGAGCTAATTCTATGGCTTTTATTATGTATTCGTCTTTTAGGTTTAATTCTTTAGCTGTTGTGGGGGCTCCAATCTGTTTTAGGGTGTCGCGTATTTGTTGCCAATTTGTTCCGTGGAGGAAAGCAGATATAATTGAGCCAATACCTACCTGTTCGCCGTGCATAGCATGACTGGGACTTATTAGGTCTAAGGCGTGGCTAAACAAGTGTTCAGAGCCACTACAGGGTCGACTACTTCCAGCAATGCTCATAGCTACGCCACAACTAATCAGAGCTTCAAGTAGAACGCGTAAACCACCAATGTTTTCTGGTTGGATTAGAGAAGCGTTTGCTGTAATTAATTGTGCGCTCATCAAGGATAAGCTTGCGGCGTATTCTCCATAATACTCATTTGTGTCATTATGTGCAAGTTCCCAGTCTTTTACAGCAGTGAATTTGGCAATTACGTCGCCGCATCCGCTTATAACTGAGCGCCAAGGTGCTAAGGAAATTATATCTATGTCGGCAATTATTGCAAGAGGAGCTTGAGATAGTATAGAGTAATGTTTGTCTACGCCTTTCATTGATGCTAAAGGGCTAGCAATTCCGTCATGAGAAACTGTTGTGGGAACGCTTATGAAGGGGATATTTTGTTTGCCGCTGTTAATTTTTGTGATATCTATTATTGTTCCGCCGCCAACTCCGAAGAGGATTTGGGGTTTAATTTCAGTTATTTGTTTTTCGATTATCTCAAGGTCTTTTGTTGCTGTTGTTTCAATAATTAAGTTATAGGGGTTCATTCCTGCCTGTTGGAGTAGGTCATAAACTTTTTTGCCTGCGACTTCATAGCTTTTTTTGCCAGAGATCATAAGAGCAGTGTCTTTTAGGTTTAGACGTTTTGTAACTTCATTAACTCTGTTTAGTATT
Organism: Candidatus Bathycorpusculum sp.; assembly: GCA_009779045.1. GTDB lineage: Archaea > Thermoproteota > Bathyarchaeia > Bathyarchaeales > Bathycorpusculaceae > Bathycorpusculum > Bathycorpusculum terrae. Next base: position 4,924 of record WREZ01000018.1, read on the forward strand.
CCATTCCCAACGATTACTTCGCGGGGGAGCTGCATATAATGGTAAGGTAGTGTCAAGTTTGTTCACGTTATGTTTTAGGGCAATATTAAATCGTTTTTTGGGTGTTTAAACTTTTTTGATTTAGAAACATTTGGTCAATAATCGTTTTGTCTAATTGTATGTACCATAATATTAATTAGTCTGCCAGAAAGATATCATCTTGCTGCTTCCTACGGAATATATCTATCATGAACGAAATTTTAGGGAGAAGATAAAATCTATGTCATCACAAAATAATGTTGCTACTGAATTGGTCCTTAAAGGGACAACAACCATAGGCGTCGTTTGCACCGATGGAGTAATTCTTGCATCAGACACTAGGGTAACCATGGGATATTATATTGCCCACAAATTTGGAAAGAAAGTTTACAAAGTTGACGAACACTTAGGAATGACCATAGCGGGCACTGTTGCCGATGCGCAAAAAGTTGTAGATATTTTAACGGCAAATGCGAAACTTTATAGAATTAACATGAATCGTCCAATGCCGGTTGTTTCTGCAGCGCGTCTGGTTTCAAGTATTTTGTTTAATAATCGATATGTTCCCTTATCAACTCAGGTTCTAGTTGGTGGTGTTGATGAAACTGGACCGCATGTTTTCAATTTAGATCCATATGGTAGTTTAATGGAAGAAAAGTCTGTATCAACAGGTTCAGGTTCACCAGTAGCTTATGGTATACTAGAAGATAATTACAGGGAGGGTTTGTCAATTAAAGAAATGTTGCCTACGATTGCCAGAGCAGTTAATGCTGCCATGAAGCGTGACGTGGCAAGTGGTAACAGTTATAATATAACTGTAATTGATGCTAACGGATACAAGGAGCTTACAGAGCAAGAAAAAGGTGAGCTTTTTTTGAATAGGGGAAGTTAAAAAGTTGGTGCGAACACAACAAGATAAAGATAAGATAGAGATAACTCATTACATTTTGCAACATGTTCCAAGGGAAGCTGAAGTTACTCGGATTGAATATGAAGGTCCAATGCTGGCGATTTATACTAAAAAGCCAGAATTGTTAGTTGATCAAAGTAGTGTAATTTCGGAGATAGTAAGTGTTATTCGTAAGAGGATTGTAATTAGGCCAGATCCTTCAGTGCGGTTGCCTGAAGCGGAAGCAGAAAAAATTACACGTGAATTAATTGCGCCAGAAGCAGAAATTTCTGATATAAATTTTGATCCAAGTTTGGGTGAAATTATTATTGAGACCAAAAAGCCGGGTTTAGTTATAGGTAGAAATGGGGCTGTATTGCAGGAAATTATAAAGAAAACAAAATGGCGTCCACATGTTTTGCGAAGTCCGCCTATTAAATCAAAAATTGTTACACATATGCGGCATTATTTGCATTCAGAAAGTAAGGAGCGGGAGAGGATTCTTCGTACTGTTGGGGAACGTATTTTCCGTCCGAAAACCTATGATGTGGGAGATATTAGAATAACTGCTTTAGGTGGAGCGCAAGAAGTGGGGCGTTCAGCGTTTTTAGTTAAAACTAGGGAAAGTAGTGTGCTTTTGGACTGTGGTATTAATCCAGGGTCTAATAGGCCCTTTGAGTCTTTTCCAAGGTTTGACTCTCCAGAGTTTCAAATAGACAACTTGGATGCCGTAGTTATAAGTCATGCTCATCTTGATCATTGTGGTCTTGTGCCTTTTCTCTACAAGTACGGTTACGATGGTCCACTATACTGTTCAGCACCAACGTCGAATTTGATGACTATGCTGCAAATGGATTATTTAGATGTGGCGAGTAAACAAGGGATTACTCCTTTTTATGATCAAAAAGACGTACGTGAATGTGTTCTTCACACAATACCATTGCGTTTTGGTGTTGTTACAGACATTGCACCCGATATTAGGTTAACATTACATAATTCAGGGCACATTTTAGGTTCTTCAATGATACATTTACACATAGGTGAAGGCTTACATAATATTGTCTACACGGGAGACTACAAATTTGGTAGAACCATGCTTTTAGAAGCGGCAACAACAGAGTTTCCACGTATAGAAACAGTCATAACTGAATCTACTTATGGTGGCAATGACGATTTCATGCCCTCGCGTGTAGAAGCAGAAGAACACTTAACAAACATCATTAATCAAACATTAGAACGTAAAGGCAAAGTGTTAATTCCAGTACCCGCTGTGGGCAGAGCACAAGAAATCATGCTAATTATAGACGGCTACATGAAAAGAGGTCTTATGAAAGAAGCTCCAGTTTTCATTGAAGGCATGATTAGTGAAGCAACGGCTATCCACACTGCGTATCCTGAATATCTTGGTCGAGAAGTTCGTCATAGTATTTTGCATGAAGAGGTTAATCCATTCCAGTCAGACTATTTCACAATTGTAGAACATCCAAGTGTGCGTCAAGGCATCATCGATGGAGAACCATGTATTGTTCTTGCAACATCAGGTATGCTTGAAGGTGGCCCAGTAATTGAATACTTTAAAAATTGGGTAAATGATGAACGTAATACAATTATTTTTGTGAGCTATCAAATTGAAGGCACTATGGGTAAGCGTGTTCAAAAAGGTGTTAACGAAGTTACAATGATGGATAACGAAGGTAGAATGGTTGCCTTACAGGTGAAAATGCAGACAGAAACTATAAATGGTTTTTCAGGTCACTCAGATAGACGTCAATTGGTAAATTATATAACGCATCTAAAGCCAAAACCAGAACGGGTCTTTGTTGTTCATGGTGAAAAGCAAAAGACTTTGGGCTTTGCAAACTTTCTTATAGGCAAAGCAGACGTAAACACTATAGTTCCAGGTGTACTAGAAACTTTTAGGCTGCTGTAGAAGATAGCAGTAACTCATTTTTTTCTGGCATTTTTTCGCGCCAGATTCTAATATTTTTTGGACAAATAACAATACGCTCTTCCCCCAAACGGGCAATGTCACCACCTATAGATTCAGTAAAAGCATAGAGCTCATTTACTGCACTTTTCACGGACTCAACACTTTTACTTGCAAGAGGGGTAATGCGTAAAATCAAGATATTTCCACTTTGAAGCTCAGTTTTTATAGCCTCTATGTCAGATAAATCACGAAGAGGCACAGCCTTAAGATACATTTTACATACATCAGTAAACTGGGCGGCTGTTTCATAGTTAGTTGGCTCAACTATGGATATCTCAGGTGAGGCAGCCATAACTATATGTTGATTTTCTGGTGCAACTGACAGCATGTCGTTAGATGGTTTTTCTTCAACTTGAACATCTTTGGGTACTACTGTGGTATCGTTTGTTTGTTCAAAGGAGTTTTTTTGAATATTTGTATCTGTTTGCCCTGTTGTGTCTTGTTTTTTTTGTTTATTGAATAGTCCAAAGGATGGCATATCTTATCTCACCTAAAGAGTATTAAAGTTGCTACAGTTAAGTATTTCTTAATTTTAAGACTACAAAAAACTGTTCTAACAGGATTATATAAGTAACTATTCGAAAAATGTTAACAAATTTACAGATATATATTTCATAAACTAAATGACTCTTTTATCTAAAAATAGCAAAAATTAAGAAGCAGCTGACTGTGGGTTTGTAACGTAACTGTTGAATTTATTATTTTTTGAGCACCATAGAGAAGAGTTCTGTTGGATTTTTTACAAATATGGCACCATATTCTTTGAGTTGTTGCATAAAGTTGACTGCTGTTTTTTCATGTGTAAAGTCTCGTTCGGTTATAGGGGTTTCATTTATGACATATGTTGGGATGCCGTGTTTAGTTGCTTCTATGGTTGCTTCCAAGTTTTTGATGTTACCTAAACCAAAGGGAACATTAGTTAAAATGACAATATTTGCATTTTTTATCATTGCCAAGTTAGCTTCATAAGCTTTGTCAGTTATAGCTGAAAATGGTGGGTCAGAGACAGAGAAGATTTTTAGTGATTCGCATGTTTCAAAGTCAGAGTCTGCAACATTTAAAACGCCAACTGAAACATTGTATCCTTCGTCACGAAATGTTTTAAGTAAAGGGGTTCCAGTTCCAGCTCCACAGATTATATGTATAGAGGAGTTTTTGTCTTTAGAGAGTTTTTTAGGTGATAGGGGTATAACGTAGGGTGAGTTTGTTACAGGGTTTTTGCGGATAATTGAGTCAACGCCGAAAACGTTTAGGATGTTTTCTGGGGTCATGACTTCTTTGACGGGTCCAAGTGCGAATATGGTTCCTTCTTTGATGAGAAGTATAGAATCACAGTATCTGCTGGCCATATTTAGGTCGTGTATAACTGCGAGTACGGCTATGCTGTTTTTTGTGCATAGGGTTTTTACTAGATCCATGAGTTCTATTTGGTTTATTATATCAAGATGACTCATAGGTTCATCGAGGAGGAGAATTTTTGGTTCTTGTGCTAGGGCACGTGCGATGATTACGCGTTGTGCTTCTCCTCCGCTTAACTCGTTAATGGGTCTATCTGCGAGGATCCAAGTGTTTGTTAGTTCCATAGCGTTTTTGGCTATTTCTACGTCTTTTGGGCTTTCCATTTGGAAGTCGCCTAAGTGAGGGTTGCGACCCATTAGAACTACATCCATTGCTGAAAAGTTAAAACCTACATCATTGTATTGTGGGACGACGGCCATTTTTTGGGCTACTTGTTTGGGTTTTAGGGAGTAAATGTCTTCTTTATCGATTAGTATAGAGCCGCAGTGTGGTTTTAGTACTCGGCTTATGCTTCTTAGGAGTGTGGTTTTTCCAGAACCGTTTGGGCCTAAAATGCCTATGAAGCATCCGGGTTTTATGTCCATGTTAATATTTGATAGTATTTTGATAGAGCCGTAGCGGCATTCTATTCCGTTTACGTTTAATGTAGCCATCCTTCTTTTTCTACATCCTGTATTTTTGTCTGCTTCTGCGGAGGAGGAAAATTAGAAAGGGTCCTCCGGCGAGGGCGGTTATTATGCCTACTGGAACCTCTGTTGCGCCGCCTATAGATCGGGCTATGTTGTCGCATATCATTAGGTATATAGCGCCTAAAAGGGCTGATGTTGGTATGAGAAAGCGGTGGTCAGGGCCTATGATTAGTCTTGTTATGTGTGGAATCATTAGGCCTACAAAGCCAATTAAGCCGCTGATGGAGACTGCGGCGGCGGTCATAACAGATCCTAGGGCTAAGAGGATTTTTTTTGTGCGTTCGGTATTTACGCCTAAATGTTGTGCTGTGTCTTCGCCAAGGGAGATCATGTTTAGGTCTCGTGCATAGAAATAAGATAATACAATGCCTGCTATAATGAAGGGGAAGACAGACCACCAGTTGGTCCAGCCAACGTTTGTTATGCTGCCGATTTGCCAGTTAACTAGTTGGCTAAGTTTATGGTCTGTTGTTACAAATTGCATAGCTTGAAATATGGCTGCTAGAAAAATGCTTATAGCAATGCCTGTGAGTAGTAAAGACATTTCTGGGACTCGTGTGCCTATTCTTGAAATGTTGTATACAAAAAATATTGTGGCTAGAGCGGTTATGAAGGCTGCTATGGGTACTATAGGGAAGCCGAAAAGTGTGATGCCTGTGCCCCAAAGTATAGCAATGCCCACGCCTACTGAAGCGCCTGCAGATACACCTAAAACATAGGGGTCAGCCATTGGGTTTCTAAAGACGCCTTGGAAAAGTGTGCCTGAAGCGGATAGGGCTGCTCCGATAATTAGAGCTGCTAATATACGTGGTAAGCGGACGTCAAGAATTATTGCTTGATTAGCTAATTGTTCGCGTGTAAAGATAGAGGTGTCGATAAGGGTATTTATGCCAGGTATGCGGGTGCCAAAAAAGGTTAAGATGTCTGAGTATGATATGAATGTGTAGCCTATGTTTAGAGAGATAATAACTGTGCCGATAAGTGCTGCTATAAGTCCAATGATTACTAGTTTCCAGCGTTTTGCTCGTTGGCTGTAAACTTTTTCTGTGCGGTGGGAATCATTTGGGGTTATAGCATTGTTGTTCAATGTTTGTCACTCAATAAAAAAGGGTTTGTTAGGAGAAAAGGTTAGGGTATAGGCAAGTCGCGATTGTTTGGACTTGGTCGGCAATTCGTATGCCTGCTTGGTTAAATAAGTCAGAGTCAATAATGTATATGCGGTTGTCTTTTACGGCGTTAATAGTGTTCCATCCTGGTCTGTTTTTGACTGTGTTAACGCTGCCATATGAGGGTGCGCCGCCCATGTCTGTTGGTAATAGTATAACGTCAGGATTGTTTGTTATGATAACTTCTAAACTGGTAGTTGGGTATTCTTCAGCAGAGTTGTTAAACAGGTTAATGCCTCCGGCTTTATCTATGACATCGTTTAACCATGAATTGGAGCCAACAGTCATAAAACCGGCGTTAGAGCTCCAAATTTCACAGTAAACAGTTGGTTTTTGAGTAATGCCGGCAGCATTTATTGTAGCCACCACGTTATTAATTTGATTAGTTAACTTGTTTACTAAGGCATCAGCGTTATTTTCAGCGCCAGTTGCTTTTCCGAGTAATTTAATAGTTTGGTAAATCTCTTCAATGCTTTTTGGGCCTACGACTATGACGTTTAATCCAAGGTCTCTCATGTTAGGAATCATGGCACTGTTAATGTCTGTTGTAAATATAACGTCTGGATGTAGAGAAATAATAGTTTCCAAATTTGGTGTTGAAAAGCCACCTACGCTTGTCATATTTCCTGCGGCAAACCATTCAGAAAAATCATAAGGTGAAGCATCATACTCTGTTAACCCGACAACTTTGTCGCCTACACCAATTTCAAAAAGAATAGGAGTAACACTAGGTGCAATAACGATAATGCGATCAGGAACACCTTTTAAATTTGTTTGATACCCCTGACTATCTGTAATAGATATACCACCATCATGAAACTGAAAACCTTTAGATGAGGAATAAACAACAAAAACAGCAGATACAACAATAACAACAACCAATACGAGTAACATTATGATTTTAGTTTTTTCCAATTTTTAAGTCTCCTCTCTTAACTATAACTCACTTCTTTATAACTTCTTGCCAATCCTACTTATTAGGTTTAATTAAACACAATCAAATAAACCTTGAAATCAGACATAGCAAACTATCTTTTAAAACAACAACAGACATTGTCACATCATCA
>WREZ01000019.1 GCA_009779045.1 Candidatus Bathycorpusculum sp.
AACAACAACTCAAAACAACCAACAAAACCCTTTACCTATCAAGGTTAACAGGTGCCCTACTCTTTGTCACCGCATGGTCCCTTTTCCAATACATAGGATACCAACTAGAAATATACATGTCCTTCTCACCAGGCAGCAATCTATTCGAAAGTTACTTCGTCTATCCAATAAACTACATAATAGCAACATGCTCAATATTCACACCAACAATAATCTACACCATAAAAAAACTAATCCAAAAAACCACAAAATACACTCATATAAGCACAAACACCAAAAACAAATAAAACGACACCTACGTTTACCTTAAAAGAATAAACGGAAACTATGTTAAAGTTTCATTATTTGGGCGTGTGGAATGCCTTCGATTGTTAAAATGGCGTCGGGGTGGATATATTTTTTTTGGATTGCTTTCTCGACGCAACATTTTCCTACTAAGTTGATGATGTTGGCGTTTTCTATCATGTTTATTGCTTCATCAACGTTGACTTTGCCGCCTTTGTAAAATTCTTCTTTAACTTTGAATGTGGTTTTGCCTTCGCATAATGTTTTGCCGAGTATTTCAACATCGCAGATGGCTAAGACAACGTTTTGGTCCATCTGTTTTAGTTTAACGTAAACTTCCACTGTAGATTCCTTAGATTTGTTTTATTGCAGATTTTGCGCCGCAGGCATTGCATGTTAGGGCGGTGAGGCGTTTTTCTTTTATGAGTTTTGTGTCGGGGCGTTTGCAGACTGGGCAGATTACAAAGGATTCTAAGTATCTTTGTAGTAAGCGTTCAAAGCTATCTCTTTGGAATTTGCCTTGGAAAATGGCGCGTGCGTCATGGAAGGTTGCGGCGGTTGCCATTTCGCGTGTTAGGAATTTTAGGATGTGTTGTGGGTCACGGTCTAAAATGTTGGATACTTCGCCAAAGTTTGAGATAATTGTGCGCATGCCAATAGTTGTTATAAATAATCGGGGTAGTTCAAGTCGTTCTTTTTTTATAGAGACCTCTGGCATTTGTTCTTGGGCTCTTTTTAGTAAGTCGTCATAGCAAAAGTCCATATTTAATCGCGTCTAATGATTATGCTTGCCTATATTTAAAACTTATAATAGGGGAAACATTAATGTCATGGTTATAATCTACAATGGGTAAGTTAAAATATCATAAGCCTGTAGATTACAAAGTTAAAGTCAAAAACTGCGCAGAGGATAGATGTGTCAGCCCAAGATAAATCTAAACAAATCGATGAGTTACGTTCACAGATAGCGGTTTTAAAGGATCAAGTGAACAAAGCAGACATAGAATCGAAAAAGCTGGTTGAAAAAAGGGATCAATTAAATGTTCAAACTACAAAAATAAATACTGAAATCCGCGATATTAAAAAAGAGCGGGATGAAGTTAACAAGAAAGTGCATGCCCTTAAGTTGCAGAGAGATAAGGTAAGGGTTAAGATAAAGCCGATTATGGATGAAATTCAAGTTATAAATGATAAAAAAGAAGAGCTTAAAAAGAAGATGCCTCATATTCGGCAAAAGGACATACAGAAGGAAATTGATAAGATAGATTGGAAGATTCAAACGGAAACGTTGGATTTGCAGGAAGAGAAGCGGTTAATTGGTGAGATTAAGCTTCTTGAGACTCAGCTTGTTGGGTATAGAAAGCTTGAGAAAGAGAATAAGAAAATTGGTGAGTATATTCATGAAAGGAAAGCTCTTGATGCTGAGGCTGAATCTTTTCATAAAGAGTTATCGGTGTTAGCAGATAGAAGTCAGCATCTTCATGAGAGTATGATTGCCAAAATTGCTGAAGTGAGGAAAGTAAAAGAAGAAGCTGATGCGTTGCATAAAGGGTTTATTGAAAGTAAAGAGAAAACTCGGAATGCACGTGTTGAAATAGCGGTTCTTACGGGTCAAATGCTAGGTTTGCGTAATACTCTTAGAGAAGAAAATAAAGAGTTAAGAGAGAAACAGTTAGCTGAACGGGCAAAAGTGATGGTTGAGCGGCAAAAAGAGAAAGAAGTGGCAGATGAGATAAAGAATCAAAAGTTGTTAGATGATCAAGCGTTAATGTCAAAACTTGGTGCTCAAGCAAAAGAGAAATTGGTTAAAGGAGAAAAACTTAGTTGGAATGAATTCCAACTTATTGCTAGTGATGATGAATCTGAGGATGCAGATACACAAAAATAAATTAAGCTGTAGCATATATAGTATTGAGTGCTATAGCTGATAAAGAAATGCCACAACAAACACGAAAAAATATTCTAATTTTATGTGTTGACAGAGATAGCGATATCGAAGTTAAAACAGAGAAGAGAACACCTCTGCTTGGTAGAACCGCAAACTTAGATGCGGCTGTGGCATTAGCTTTAAATGATCCTGAAGAGCCAGACGCTAATGCAATGTTTGAAGCAGTTCGGATTTATGATCAACTGGTTAGTAATAAAAAGCAAGACGAAACCGTTGAAGTAGCCACTATTTCAGGCACTGCAGCAGGTGGAGTTACAGCAGACCGAAAATTATCCTCAGAATTAGACAGTGTTTTAAAGTCATCTGCTGCCACTGAAATTGTGTTTGTTTCAGACGGCTACACAGACGAGACAGTTTTTCCTATAATTGAAACACGTAACGTACCTATCTCATCTGTAAGACGCATAGTAATTAAGCATAGTGAATCAATAGAGGAAACAGCTGCCGTATTTACAAAATATCTAAAACTAATTATAGAAACCCCCAAATATTCCCGAGTGGCTTTAGGCCTACCCGGTCTCTTAGTATCAGTTTTAGCCCTTTTTTGGGTTCTAAACGCACGTTATGGCTTACCTATGTATTATTATGGCATAGCTCTAACTGTTATTGTTGGCGCCTTTTTACTGCTTAAAGGCTTTGGTGTTGACCGAGCAGTCAAAAAAAGTTACACATGGATAAAAGAATATACTCCACCGCCATTACCTATGCAAATTGCCAATTACACCATAATAGTAGGCATTCTCTGCAGTATGGTAAGTCTCTACTTAGGCTTCAGATACGCTAGTCTAAACTTCCAGCAAGCCGTACCCGATGTTGTCGTTGGAATAAGCCAAATTCCAAGAATAACCGCCCTATTTATTAAAGGTGCCATGGATCTGCTAATTATTGGAACAATAATAATTATAGTTGGTAGAAGTGTAACCTTTTACTTTGAAAAAGACTCTAAATTGGGTAGAAACCTTGCTTTAATTGCAGAAATAGCTTGGACAAGAGTAATCATGGGCTGCACAGTTAATCTCTTCCTACGCCCAAACACAGAACTCGTACTGAATTTTGAGAACCAATTTTTTACAGAGTTCGTACAGTCAATTATTGTTGGCATACTCATAGGCATAGCCGCAATGTTAGTTATTACTGTTATGAGCAGATCTCCAAAAGGATTCTTTAAGGAAGAAATAGAAAAACCAAAAGAAGAAATAGAAAAACCAAAAGAAGAAATAGAAAAACCAAAAGAAGAAATAGAAAAACCAAAAGAAGAAACCGTTATTACCAATACTTAACTTATTTTTAGCGTAAGTGTTAAAAAGTAACTATTGTATTTAACATGTTTAATATGAGGCTGAATGTTGCTTAAGAAAATATTTTCAGTGATCGGTGCTTACAAAATTTATCAGCGTTGGTTATGGTATCAAATAAAAGATGGCCAAAGACCGGAACACGTTGCTATAATTTTAGATGGGAATAGGCGTTGGGCAAGTGAGCAAGAGAAAAGTCCATGGCTTACAGATAAGTGGGGTCATAAACAGGGTGCAGACACTGTAGAGCAACTTCTTGATTGGTGTAGTATGCTTGACGTTAAGTATGTTACGCTTTACTCTTTTTCAACAGAGAATTTTTCTAGACAATCTGAAGAGATAACAAAGATTATGCAGATAGCTGAGGAGAGATTTAAAAAGTTATTAACAGATAAACGGGTGCATAAAAATAAAGTACATATAAAAGTTATCGGCCGAACAAACCTGTTGCCCCCCAGTTTACAAAAAATTATTACCGAGGTTGAGAACGCAACAGAGCATTATAACAACTATGTCTGGAATTTTGCTTTTGCATATGGTGGAAGAGCTGAAATTGTTGACGCCTCAAAAAGAATTGCTACAGAAATAAAAGAAAATCGTCTTCAAATAGATGACATCAGCGAGGATATATTTGAAAAATATCTATATACCTCTCACATGACAAAACAGGATCCAGATATGATTATTAGAACCTCAGGGGAAGAAAGATTAAGCGGATTTTTACTTTGGCAAGCTGCCTACAGTGAACTTTTATTTTTAGACGTTTACTGGCCAGATTTTCGCTTCATAGACTTATTAAGAGCTATTAGAACTTACCAAAACCGTAGACGTAGATTCGGAAAATAGATAAACAAAAAAATAAAGTTAGGCGCGTTTTTTAGCACTAACTATGGATATGACATCTCTATCTTTTAATATAGAATCTTCACCGATACGTCGTTTGTTTCTGGCATCAATGGCGTAGATAAAGTTTTCACCAAGTTCTGTGTGTATAACATAAGCAAATTGATGCGCCGTTATTCCATTAGGAACCAGGTAAGCGTCAGGTAACACTTGACCGTCATGATTGGTTAAATGCTCAGGGTCTTCAACAGGATAAACTGTTATCATGTCAAGTAACTTAAAATAGGCAGTATTTAGCGCCTCCTGAACCCCTGTAGAACCATTGGTGGATAAAATTTTTTCACGAATAGACTCTAACGCGTTAAGCTGACCTGCAGACATTTTTTCAGGAGATAAAACCTTAAAATCCTCATCTCCCGGTTTATAGTCAACTAACTGCTTCTCCGCAGCACGCCTTAAAGCAAGCTCAGCCTCAGCAGAAACAGCAATTACTGTATAATCAAGTTTTTTTAAACGCTCAAGATTTATCTGCGAAGACGGTAAATCCACTTTATTAGCAACTATAAGCATAGGCTTAGAAATACGCCGTAAAACATCAACAAACTGGTAAAAATCTTCATCGCTCCAAAGAGTCGGCTTATCAACATTTAAACCACAACGCCTAATCGCCTCACCAACACTAACCTTCTTAATACCTAACCCAGTCAAACGATCCTCTAAAGGTGACGCAATACCTTTCTTATCCGCCTCAGCAGTCCGCGCAATTTTCGACCAATCCTTCTTTAAAATATTAACCATCCACAGGGTAATTTCACGTTCAAGAAACTGCACATCCTCCAAAGGATCATGTTCCCCAAGTTTACAACTCTTACCCTCAATATCCGTCCCACCAGACACATCAACAACATGAAGTAGGGCATCAGCACGACGAATCTCATCCAAAAACTGATTACCTAAACCACGTCCCTCCCAAGCACCCGGAACAATGCCTGCAATGTCAACAAGCTCAACAGGCATAAGACGAACACCAGCTAAACAAAGCGAATTCCGTGGCTTATCTTGCACCTTAAAATCCTCATGAACACAAGAAGACCGCACATAACCAACACCCCTGTTGGGTTTTATAGTTGTGAAAGGATAATTTGCTATATCCGCTGTAGCAAGAGTTGCAGCACTAAAAAAAGTTGACTTACCCGTATTTGGTTTACCCACTATGCCAAGCAATCTAGAGTATGAACGTTGCATAAACAATTCCCTATAACATTCTGGAAGTATACAGTAATAACTTTATGGGAAAGATATATAGGTGCATATATAATTTGCCAGTTTTACACAATTCAAGTGTGTTGAAGTGGGTTGTTATCTTTTTTTGGAACAGCCTGTTTGTTTTGATTTTATGTTAGAGTTTGGTTCCAGTAGTAAATTTTGGGATATTTGTTTGTTATAGGGAATTGTGGGTCGTCATAGACTATGTCTAAGTTTATGCCGTATTGTTCTAAAAGTTTTTGAGATGTTTCCCAAATTTGTGGGCTATGTTCGTCTGCGCTCCAGAGCCAAATGCGATCGTTTACGTGTCGCATGCCCCAACCGTAGTTTTGTGGTAATACTAAAACAGCTTCAGGTTTAGTTACACGTTTGATTGCGGGATTATTTATGTCAGTCCAGAGTTTTTGTAGTGCTTCAAAGTGGTCATCTGTAAGAACACCATAGGGGTTACCTTCTATAGTGGGGTAGTCAAAAATTATAAGATATTTTGCGCCTGCCTTGTATGATAGTAATAATTGGTTATAGATTTCTTCGCCAGTATCTAAATATGGTTCATCGTAGTATAGCCATGTTGCAATTACGCCCCATTCTTTATTTTGTAAGTGTGCAGCACCCTTAAGTAAACTAATTTCTTGAGCGGTAGAGTTAGTCCAGCCTAATTCAGCAAAAATAACGTCATAGCCACCTAAGTAATCCCACCAAAATAACGCGTAGTCAGAAACAAACACTGTGAGAGAATTGTCCTTTAGAAAAGAAATATTGGGACTATTTTGCATATACTTTACATACATTTGAGCTTCTGCATCATAAGCCTGTATAGTTCCATTTAAATAACCCTCCGATAACTCGAGAAGATCTTGATAAAACTTATCATTACTAACACCAGACGCTTTAATATGCGCACTCCACTCCATAAAATGATTCTCCCAATCATAATCAAGCTGAAGACCACCGGGCTCATCATAATAATACACCCCTAAAAATTTATCACCATAACGCTTAACAGCCTCTTGAATCCAATAACCCCGCTCAGTATGCTCAATATCAAACCACCCAAAAAAGACAATAACATCTAACCCCTGAGAAGTAGCATAATCACAAATTTCCGTAGTCGCCGTCATATTATGACTAACAGGACCTGACTGCAACACAAAAAGATTAGTATAATCTTTAATTTTATCAATTAACACTTTAGCCTCAGCAGTAGTATTACCACAAAAACTTACACCCAAATATACAGACTCAGAAACCTTACTTGATTGCTGATAATACAAAAACACTCCCGCAGATAAGACACAAACAAGACTTATTAAAACAATACACGATATGAAAAGTCTTTTTATTGATAGGCTTTGTCCCCAAACTTGAAAAAAATTAACCATACCTAAATCCCTTTTAAAGCATATAGACAGAGTCAATAGTTAACAAATGTTTTTCTACAATTTAAATAATTGCCCAATCAAACCAAACACCCAAAAGCGCATCGTCATGAAGCTAACAACACCAAAACAAATAAAAACTGGCTTGCACCCATCAAAGCGTTAACAGAGGAAAAATAATATGCCATCAGAAATGACAGACGTTGAAAGTTTCGTGGCCATGAGCGCCAAAGCAAAGTATTGTCAAGTTAAAAGGAACAAAGAAAACGTTAAACTTAAACTTCACACTTCAAGTCAGCTATACACACTTAAAATCGAGCCACTACGAGCTGACGAAATCATCAAAAAACTCAAGTGCGAAATAAAAGAAATCGAAGAGTAAATACCCAAACTCTTTTTTTAATATAAGAGTATCAACAAAATATCTTTTTTAATATAAACAAATAGAATTATCAAAAGCGCATGTGTGCCTGTAAGGCGTTATTCTTATAAGTCTAAACAGGTAGATTAAAAATTTATGCAAGCAGAAATTGGAATAATAGGCGGAACAGGTCTTGACGACCCAAAACTTTTCAATAACATAAAAGAAGTTGCCATAGATACACCATACGGGAAACCCTCAGATGTAATTGCTATAGGTGAAATAGGTGGAAAAACGGTGGCGTTTCTTCCAAGACATGGAAAAAAACACACTATAAGACCAACTGACATACCTGTACGAGCAAACATTTATGCGCTCAAACAGTTAGGGGTTAAACGTGTACTCGCGCCCTCAACTGTTGGTTCTTTGCGAGAAGAATACATGCCAGGTGACATAGTTTTTGTAGACCAATTTATCGATAGAACAACAAGACGTGAACAATCATTCTACACCCAAATAGAAGGCAAAGTTTGTCATATAGGTGTAGCAGAACCCATGTGTCCTGAACTTAGAAAAACCGTTATAGACATTACCAAAAACTTGGGTATAAAAATGCATGAAACAGGAACATACGTCTGTATAGAAGGTCCACGTTTTAGTACAAAAGCTGAGTCTAAAATGTATCGCGGTTGGGGTGCAGATATTGTAGGTATGACCTTAGTTCCTGAGTGTATTCTAGCGCGGGAAGCAGAAATTTGTTATACATCTATATCAACTGTTACTGATTATGATGTATGGAAAGACCACCCTGTGAGTATTGATGATATAGTTACAGTTATGCGAGCAAACATTGAAAACGTCAAAAAAATCATCGCTGAAACTGTTAAAGCAACCCCAATGCAACAGAGCTGTAACTGCAAAAACGCTCTTGAAGGCGCATTTGCATAAACAACACTAAGGAAAGGAAAATACATATGACCAAAACAGAGCAACAGATTGATTTAAAAAATAAGCTTCGTAGTACAAACTTTAAAGGAGTATGTTTCTGGGATATTGCACCAATTCTTAAAGATTCCGAGTGTTTTAAACAAGCAATTCAGCAACTTGCGGAGCACTTTAAAAGCAAAAAAGTTGATGTTATTGCCTCAAATGAGGCAAGGGGCTTTATTTTTGGAGCAACATTAGCGTATGAATTGGGTGTTGGTTTTGTACCTATCCGTAAAGCAGGAAAGTTGCCCTTTGATTGTATTAATTTAACTTATGAAAAGGAGTATGAAAAAGACACTATTCAAATTCAAGGAGATGCTATTAGTGAGGGGCAAAATGTTCTGTTAATTGATGATCTATTAGCGACAGGGGGAACAATTAAAGCAAATATAGAACTTATTGAAAAACTTGGTGGAATTGTTGTAGGTTTAGGTTTTCTCATTGAATTGGAGTATCTTAATGGCAGGAAAATTATCGATGATAAATATGATGTATACTCTCTGATAAAGTTAAAAACAGCAAATCTTTAAAAATTAAAACGTTTGTTGGTGTTTTTTGGTTAAGCGCCATCTTGTCTTCTTTTTTTCTGTTTTTATTGTTTTGGTTGATTGTTTTTTGATGTTATGAGTGCGTAGTCTATGTTTTTTGTGGGTTACTAAGGGAGTTGTTGGGTGGTTTTGATGGGTTTTGGTGTTGTACCGTATCCTTTTTATTTGTCGCAGGTTGTTGTATGAAGTCTATGTCGGTTTATAGAGAATTGAAAAAGCCTCTTCTTACTAAGAAGGATGAAGAATATGAGATGCTTATTGAGGTTGCGGAGGATTACATTAAGCAAAAGGTGGATAAGGCTTTGGAAAAAAGTGGTACTGCTGTAGAGGTTGTTGTTAGGGAGCATTTGATTAGTAGAGGTTTTAATGTGACTTTGTGTCCTAATCAGAGGCTTGAGGGTTCAGATGTTAAAAGTAGTATGTTTTTGTTGGAGCCTATTGCTAATCCTAGTCAGAAAGAGTATGCTCCAAGTGAAGTTAAAATGGTTATACAAATTTTGAATAATGCTGATATGGATTCTTTAAGTAAGCTTAAAGCTCAGTTTGAGGCGCTTAGAAAAATTGGTAAATATTTGCAGTTTGTTGTTGTAGTTCTTTCTGAAAAGATTGGTTATACTCATGAGGTTAACACAGATAAGTTGGGTGATAAGGTTTATCGTGCTTTTACATTAGTTTCTAGGAAGGCTCATCCTAAGACGGGGGGTTTGTATAATGAGACGGCGATTAATGATATGTTAAAGAAGCGGGAATTGAAGAAAACAGGTGAATGGGATACTTTTATAGATGCTATAAAGGCGGCTTAAGTTTTGATTTGTGTTAATTTTTTGATGTTGCTATGGTTTTTCCGGCGAATTTAATTTTTAGGGCATCATCATAGGGGCATAATTCGACGCATCGAGCGCAAAGTATGCATTTTGAATCCGTTACATCGCCGCCTTTTTTAGTGTACATATTGGTTGCTTGTGTTGGACAAGCGCGTTTACATATTCCACATTTAGTGCATTTTTGTTGGTCCTTTTCTAGTTTTGTGAGGGCTATTTGTTTGAAGGGCGTAAAGGTGCTAAATAGGCCTGTTAGAGCACCTACGGGACATATACGACACCAAAATCGTCGATACATGAGGGCGAGGATAATTACTATGGCTAAAATTATCAAGTTTATACTAGAAATGTATCCACCAATTATCCCTAAGGGGCCATATATTATTTGTACAACGTAATTATAATTCATAGAACCCGTACCTATTTCAACTAGGGTACATAAGGGCCGCATAGGGCATACTAGGCAGTAAGGTTCGTTTATGAAGCTTACAATACCTGTTTCTGTTCCGTATGGACCCCCAGTTATAGTTCCAGGAACTATTTCAGTGCCAAAAATATAGTAAGAACCAAAGATGACACTTATAATTAAAAAAGTGGCAATGATTATGTAACGAGATTGGCCAAGTTTTTTGTTTGTGTCATCCGAAAAGGTGCGATGTTTAATTTTTGTGGTTTTTCGTAGTCGTGTAAGCATATCTTGAAATAACCCAAAAGGACAGAGCCAACCACAATAAGATCTGCCAAAAACTAGTGCTGCTACAATTAAAGACCCTATAACTATACCTATCTTTTCCAGTCCTGTAGTTGAATAAATAACTTCATACCCTCTTGGATAATTCCAAAATGGAAAAATGTATGCTTGTAATTGCCAAACAGGACAGGTAACAGTTCGACCATTAGGGTAGTAACATGCTAAAACAGGGAAAGTTATACCGTCAGGTAGTTGATTACCTAAAAAATTAGAGCCTATTAAACGATCACGAGGTGAAACCCCAAGAGGCGCCCAAAGAGGCTGATCAAAAGGACCTATAAGTAAACCCATAAAAATGACAATTACTGCAAGAATCTGAACATAAAAACGCAGATTACTAATTTTTCTGGTCCTATCCTTAGTAAGTTTAAGAACTAAAGCTATACCAACAACGGCCACTAAAACATAAAGAGGCAAAACAACACTTACAGGCACCTCCCAAACCATTAAACCAAACCCCCACGATACGACCTATTTTTTAACTTAATAACCAAAGCAACAACAACAATAACAACAACAGTAACCCAAGTTAAAATAATTACCGAATGCCGCAAATAAAAAGCTCTCTCATCCACAGTATAACCATAATTATAACGCACAACCATTAAAGTACCTAAAAGCCCCTTAACAACCACAGTATCATCAGACAAAAGTTGCCAATTCTTTCCCTCAGCAAAAAACACACTATCCTGATTAATTACCGACCACTCGCTAATATGAGAAGGCCTAGAAGAATTAAACCCCAAATTCAACACCTGCTCACCCACACCCTCAACTGTGTAACGCAAAAAATTTGAACGAAACGCATGTATTGTTACATTACAATCTTTAGCTGAAAACTTTAAAACCCCTGAAAAACGAGAACCACTAAGCGTTAAATTATTAAAAATCCATATATCACCATCTAAAACAGCAGAAGAATAAGTACCATTAACTGAAAACCTAACAGAACCATTAACTATAGGAATCATAAAAACATCTTCAGACGAAAAGGACGTAACCTCTTGAGCCCCAACAGGTCCCACGTTCAACAAAAAAATATTTACCAATAAAACTGTCAATAACAACAAACAAGTTTTATTGTAACTCATCAAAGCGCCCTCCAAAAAGATATAACAACTATATAGTTATAAGCTTTACCAAAATACAAATACACGAAAAAACGGTCATGATTCAAAATAGTTTATTTTTCTCCCCCTTAGAAAAAGGGGGTGTAGACAGAGGTTAAACCGTTGGGTTTTAGATCTCTGCCACTCGGTTCGGGTTTAGGTTGTAGCTGTACCCGTGCCGATGTGGGTATTCTTCGATAACGCTTCTTTTTGATTAGTTCTGCAATGGGTTGTTGTTGTGAGTTTGAAAAGTTTTTGGGTTGGGTGAAAGCCCCCACGGATGTGGAGGCTTTGCCCTTTTTTTACGCAATTTTTTTATATTTGTTTCCCCTTACCTAAAAAAAGGGGAATTCAGAGGTCAAGAATTTTCTTGACTTCTGCCACTTTA
>WREZ01000020.1 GCA_009779045.1 Candidatus Bathycorpusculum sp.
CTTAAAATAGGGTTTTTTGTTTAAACTCTTGTACTTTATCCATTTCGTCATTCCAGGTTTCTTTTTCAACAACTGTTCCACCCACTTGTTCTTTGATTTTTTTAGCTAAACGGGGACCAATTAAAGGTAAACGGGTTAGCTCTTCAAGTGATGCTACTTTTAGGTCTTCTGCTGTTTTATAGCCTGCATTGTAAATTATTCTACCACGGGCTCTGCCTATGCCTTCTAAATGTATGATAGGTAAAAGTTCTCTTTTTATTCCTTTAGAAACGCGTTCTTCTAACTCGTTTGAGAGTGGTTTTATTTCTCTATCTGCCCCTACAAGTGGAGCTAATTCATGAGTTGCATGTAGCAGCCATTTTGCATTTTCTATAACGCGATACAAGTCTCCTGGTTGCACTCCAAACTTTTTGATAAGCTGATCTTCAGTTGTTTCCTCTATCCAACTCTTCATAACCATAGCAGTTTTAATCTCGCCAAGAAACTCTTCATATCCAATACGATCTTCCCATTCTCTGGGTGGATTAATTAATAATTCATCTTTGTATTGCTCTAACTGAAGACTTAACACGTCAACTTCCCTAGCGTAGGGTCGCATTACTGGTCCCATATCTGGTGTATGGGCAATCATGTGTAGTAAACTAAAATCAGTCAAATAGCCTGGTTTTTTAGTAAGAGCCTCACGCATAATCACCGCTGATAAGGGGTCAATGTATAATTCACTTACACGTTTACCTAATTTAGTTGCATAAATATCTCGACGATCTACAGATATCATTTGCTCATCAAAAAGATATTTGAGAATTTTTGCAATGATACTTTTAATGGCTTTAACATCATATTGATAGGCATAGAAGGTTTTTCCAAAAAACTCAAAAAGCCCCTCCTCACAGTGAGCATAATCTGACGCAATTGTTGCTAATACATGACCACGGATAATTTTTTCTACAGCCATTTTCGACCAAATACGCTCAGTCTTAGCTAGTACATAACCTTCCATTAAATAGTCTGCTTCATCCCGAGTTTTAGCAATAACCACTGACTCACCAAACTTGTCATACTTTGGTCTACCTGCCCTACCTGCCATCTGTTTATAATCTAACACAGGAATAGGATAGTTGCCGCCATACCCCGCATCAAAACGACGATAATCTTGAATAATTACTGTACGCGCCGGCAAATTAACACCCCAAGCCAATGTGGGTGTTGCAGTTAAAACTCTAAGTTTTCGCTCCTTAAAGGCCTCTTCTATAATTTTACGGTGCTCACCCGATAGACCTGCATGATGATAAGCAACGCCACAACGAACCATATCTACTAACTCATCACTGATCTGAGTTTTTTCACCCGACTCCTCAATCTTATAAGCTTCTTTTTCCAATACTTCACGATTTGCCCGCTCCGCGCTCTGCCTAATAAGCACAGAACCTGTTTTAGGCATTGCCTTATTCATGTATCCCGCAAGAGTTTTAGCTGCAGAAACAGCATTCCGCCTCGAAGACGAAAAAACCAACGCTTGACCCCCATTTCGCAACGTATCCAAAACAAGGTTAACATGCGCAAAACGGGTCTCTTGTTCTATCTTCCTTGAACCGCCGTCTTTGTATTGAATTTCATCTTGAAGCAAAACACCCTCCTTAAGATTAATTGGACGCCACTCAGTAACTATATACTTAGCATTTAACCATCCAGCAATTTCATCAACATTAGTAATTGTAGCACTTAAAGCTAAAATTTGAATACACGGATTAACCTGCATAAGCCTCGCTAACACAATCTCTAATGTAGGTCCCCGTTCTGACTCATTAAGCAAATGCACCTCATCCGCAACAACAAGAGAGATACTATCTAACCATTTTGTGCGATGCCTCAGCAACGAATCCGCTTTCTCATTAGTAGTAACAATTATGTCATACCTATCCATCCAATTATCCGCATCATCAAAATCCCCAGTACTGATACCCACCGACACCTTTTTACCATCAGCCTTGACTATATGCGAATATTTCTTAAACTCCTCATATTTTTCACTGGCAAGCGCCCGCAACGGTGAGAGATAAATCACTTTACCATGATTTTCCAACACATGCTTCATACTAGCCAATTCAGCGATTAACGTTTTCCCTGACGCAGTAGGACTAGCCAACACTATATTCTGCCCCTCAAACAAACCCGCCTGTATAGTATCTGCTTGAGGTGGAAACAACTCCTTAATCCCTAAACCATCAAGAACATCTTTAACCGATTGTAACACAGCTAACTCGGAAACCTTCAATGCAACTCGCCACTAAAACAACCAAACTAATACATTGATAGTTATTAGCATTATTTAACAAACTAACGCAATTTCCACTTAATAAACCCAAGATTATCACTACAAAAAACTAACCACAAAACAGCCTACAAATACAATAACTCCCAAAAACAAAAATAACAATCCACCCCACTTTTATATATCAACTATTTTTCCACCCTTACTTTTTTCACTTTTTCAAACTTGAACAATAACATTATCGTAGATAATTATCAAATTTCTGCGGTTAGGTTTTTTTATTTGAACTCAATACTCAACCAACTAGATATATAGCATTCTATGGCCGGATACCGTTATGGTCGAAAACGTAAAAGAACTACTAAAGCTTCATGAAGAAATCACCCATCAAGTTTACTTAGACAATGAAAACTCTAGCATTGTCCCACAGGAAGTCGTAGATACAATGCTCCCCTACTTCAACAAAATCGCCTACGGCAACCCAACCCTCACCCACAAACCCGGCTGGGAAGCTTTTGAAGTGATCATGAACAGTTTTCAAAAAATCAGCAAGTACATGGGTGCTAAAATTCTAGAAGAAATCACTTTTACCCCCGGCGAATCTGAAGCTAATAACCTTGCAATAATGGGATCCTGTTTTGCCCAAAAAGAAAAAGGCAAAAAAATCGTAATCTCTGAAATTGAACCTATCAATGTTTTGCATGCTGCAGAGATGATGAAAAAATTTGGATTCACAGTAACTAAAATTCCAGTTGACTCTGATGGTTTCTTGAACATGGAAAAATTAAACGAAGCGATAGATAAGGAAACCATTTTTGTAAGTGTCGCAGCAGTAAACAATGAATTAGGTACAATTCAAAATATCAAAGAAGCTGTACAAATTGTCAAAGACAAAAATTCGCAAGCGCTATTTCACACAGATGCAACCGATGCCTATGGTAGAATACCGTTCAATGTACAAAATCTTAATGTTGACTTGGCAACTGTTAGTAGTTACAAGATACAGGGTCCACGTGGTATAGGTGCTCTGTATTTGCGTGAAGGTGTTGATCTTGATCGTATAATTGAAGGCCAAATTGGTACACAAAAACTTTGGCCAGGTATAGAAAATACGCCTTTAATTATTGGTTTTACCAAAGCTTCCGAGTTAGCTTTTGAAAATTTTGAGGTAAACGTTACAAAAATACGTTGTTTAAGAGATAACTTGGTTGATGGTATATTCTCAGCATTGCCTGATTTGTGTTTTAATGGCCCAAAGGGAGAGAAACGTTCTCCTGATAATGCTAACGTTAGTTTTTTGCGTGCAGAGGGCGAAGCGTTAACAATTGAGTTAAGTCTTAAGGGTGTTTATCTTTCAAGTGGTAGTGCGTGTAGTAGACGGCTTCTTCAGCCTAGTCATGTTTTGGTTGCTATTGGTCGTCGATTTGAAGAAGCTCATGGTAGTGTTCTTATGAAGACAACGCGTTATCATACAGAAGAGGATATAGCATACGTCTTGGAAGTATTACCTGATGCTGTTAATCGTATTAGACGAATAGTTGGTTCGACAGGAGTGGAGTAAGAATGTCTCGTATACCTTTACCTTATAATGCGAAAGTTATGGATTTGTTCCGTAACCCTAAGAATCTTGGAAAAATGGAGGATGCTACTATTGTTGCCGTTGCTGGTAACCCTGCATGTGGTGATATGATAACTTTTTATTTAAAGATCAATGAGCAAACTCTAGTTATTGAAAAAGCTCAATTTGAGAGTTATGGGTGTGCTGCTAACATTGCAACTTCAAGTATAGTTACTGAAATGATTAAGGGTTTAACTCTTGAGGCAACTTGGACTGACATTACATGGCAAAAAGTTACTGAAGAAATAGGTGGTTTGCCCAGTGTTAAATTTCACTGTGGGGTTCTTGCTGTTGGTGCGTTGAAGCGTGCAATCCGGAAATACTTCAATGACCGTGGTAGTGAGTCTGCGTGGATGCCTAAAGAAAACACTTTTGAAGAAAAGCAAGCTTTAGAAGAGGAAGAGTTGGCAAATACGCTATCTAAACGGTTAAAGCCGGAGGAAGAAAAATCACCATAGATTCACTTCGGATCAGAGACGATTTTCCAATTCTAAAACGTAAAATAAGCAATAACTCTTTTATCTATTTTGATAATGCTGCAACTTCACAAAAACCTCGGCAAGTCATACAGGCTATGGTTGACTTCTACGAAAACCATAATGCAAATGTGCATCGTGGTGTTCACACTCTGTCTTTAGAAGCTACTGAGTTGTATGAGCAAGGTCGTGAACGTGTAGCAAATTTTGTTAACGCAAAAGAATCTTCTGAAATAATTTTTGTTAGAGGAACAACTGAGGCCATTAACCTTGTAGCTTACTCTTGGGGACTAAACAACCTCAAAAAAAATGATGAGATTCTTGTCTCTCTAATGGAGCATCACAGTAACATTGTTCCTTGGGAGATAACTGCAAAAATTCGCGGTTTTAAAATCAACTATGCAAACGTTACCTCCGATGGCATTTTAGATGTAAAAGATTTTGAAAACAAAATAAACTCTAAAACAAAACTTGTCTGTTTAAGTCACGTTTCAAACGTCACAGGTATGGTCAATGAAATAAAAAAGTTGTCAAAAATCGTTCATGACCATGGGGCAATAATGCTTGTAGATGGTGCGCAATCTGTTCCACATATGAAAGTAGATGTTCAGGATCTTAATGCAGATTTTCTTGTCTTTTCAGGACACAAAATGCTTGGCCCAACGGGAATAGGTGTTTTGTATGGCAAAAAAGAGTTACTGCAAAATATGTCTCCATTTCAAGGTGGCGGTGAAATGATAAAGGATGTGGTTTTTGACCCTGCAAATCAGCGTTGTAACATTAGTTGGAATATGCCTCCTTGGAAGTTTGAGGCAGGAACACCAAATATCTGTGGTGTAGTAGGTTTAACTGCGGCTATAAAATATCTTGAACAAGTTGGCATGGATAATATTTTAGCTCATGAACAGGCTCTCACAAAATATGCCCTAAATGGTATGAAAAATCTTGGCAAAATAATGCTTTATGGTCCAATGAATTCAAACAAATGCGGCATAATCACCTTCGGTCTTGCAGAGTTATCCTCACATGATATTGCCTTATTATGTGATAGTTATGGAGTAGCTATACGTAGTGGTTATCATTGTGCTCAACCGCTTCATCAAATCTTCCAGTTACAATCTAGTGCACGCGCAAGTTTTTACCTCTACAACACCATAGAAGAAATCAACCGTTTTATCGAAGTGCTAAAGGAGATACAGACCCTTTAATGTCAAGCGCAGTAGCTGACTATATAGTAAGAATCGAAGGCACATGCGGAGCCGAAAGCGATATCATAGTTGTCCTAAAATTCGACAAAAAAGACCAAGCGCTCGAAAAAATCCTAAAAAAAGCAACACTAAAAAACAAAATTGCAGACATAATATACGATTTAACATATGGAGAATATTCTTTTCGCTTCTACGCCAACGGTAAAATCATTTTCAGAGGTATAACAAACAAACAAACCTTAAACAAAATACTAGATGACCTTCTCATTTAACTCTTTATTTCTAATTAACGATGTTTAAGTTTGATTTTTGTTCGACTTATAAAATTATAAACCTGAATCACTCTTGGTTTTAATGGCTCAGGTAACCTATCTCTAAATTGTCGATGTAAACCCATTGCCGTTGCTATTTTCCCTTTCCTTGAAAGTACTGCATAGTAACGATTCAACGGGTATCTAACAAAACCATTATTTTCTTTAAACTTATCCAAAGACGGATGATTACTACCTTTACCCATCCTACCATACATTAACCATTTCTGGTTATCTTTAGCACAAACCTCAACAGCTTTTGCTAACATAACATTATTTACCGCTTTATCCCAATGCTCCTGAAGCGAAAGAATCTGAGTTATAACAACCAAACTGTCGCCATAAACTAACTGAATAAAACCCACGAACTCATCTTCTACATATGCACCTATAAAAGTACAATTTTTTGTATTAAACACCATATCCTTGACATTTTTAAGTGAAACCCCATAATGAGGAAAAGCTCGTCCCTGCCTAATTGGCGTCTCATTATAAATCCGCCATATACCCTCAGCCAACTCGTCTGACGGCTCAACAACATCTGTTTTTACACCCTCTTTTTCAGCTTTACGAACCATATTACGAGTTTTTTTACCAATTTTCTTCCACCACTCGTCAAACGTGTTTATTTGAAGTAATGCAATAGTATCTTCAATTTTTAACCATTTATCTGATGGTGTGACAGCAAAAGGATTGCACCAACTTCTTTCAACAAACGTGAAAATATCTACATCTCTATCTTTTAGTTTACCAAAAAAGCTATCCGAAAAATCTATACTTTTAATATACTCAAAATATTCCGAATACTTGCCAATTTTTACAAACCATTTTTTCCCTATCGCCATATCTTCTAGTATATTATCAACATTTAACAGTTCTTTTAAATTATCATAATATGGACCCCTAGGATTCATTTTCCCCTTCTGGAAAAGCCAGTCAGGATGAATAAGTAAAACTTCACCTTTGTCAATGCTGTCATACGCTGTTTTTAGTGCTTCTTTTGCTGTTTTCTCATGACAAACCCTGTCTAAAGCAAGCGTTGGAAAATCATAAAACGATTTTAAAGGAAAACTTTCGGGAATTGGCGCTTTCGCTTGTGAAAATTTACGCCGCCAAATAATTTTACCTAACAAACGCTCGGTCCCATGTACTGTGTAATACCTTACTTGGGTGTTAGTCACTTTTTCCAAGTTTTTCAACTCATTGAAGGCATCGATTGCAATATGGAGAGCAATTTCATGTTTATCTGAATTTAACAATTCAAGCATTTCAGCATCAGGCAGAGTAAATGGTGTAAAGAACCAGTATGCTTCCACTTCAACATTTGACTCATTAATCATTTTTGCAATTATCTTAGAATTTTTTAGATAGCTTCTTTTAGTTTTCCTCTTAAGAGCAGTGTAAATGAAACTTTTCCATCTTGAAGGATAAGCATAATCTACGTCTAATCTGATTTTTATCATTGTTGTTCTGCTTGTTTATACTTAAAGTTTTGACATAATTATAAATAATGTGCTAAACAGTTAACAATACCTGTTTAATTTTTTATGCGTATTTAGCCCTCAATGAAAATGTGACTTTATTCTACTCATTTTTCATTAGGTTTTAACTTTTTATGTTGATTTTGTTCAACAAACAATGGCTATATATGCATAGTTGTGTATGCATGCATTGATAAAACCACGTGAACTAAATACACACAATTTTTTTAGAACTTAATTTATAATCTTAATCTTGAAAATTGTGTAGAATATTTTTTTATACGTTTTTTTAGTTGTTTTTGCAATTATAACACCAAATTTTTTATAATTAAATTCACATAATCTAATCAGTAAACGCGTTTTTATCGTAAAAACTAACAAAACACCAAACAAGTCTCAAACTAATATTTATTACCTATAATCAGAATGTTAGCGATAGAAATTAAATAACGTTTAAAAATTAAATAAAGGAAAATAATTTCAGGAAAAGAAGGGCAGTTAAGTCTTAGATGTATCCTTTCTTCTTCAAAACTGAAATAAAGTTTTTCCTGAAGTTGCTATCACTAAATATTTTTGCGTGTTCCGTAATATCGATTGGATTTGTCTCGCTCTGTAGTGCTTCCTCTATAGCTTTGACACATTCTTCTGTGTTATTGTAAAGAAAACCATAGTTGCCTACTATTTCTTTAGATCCACCACTGTTATGTATAACTGGAATACAGCCAGCAGCCATTGCTTCACCAATACTTATGCCAAAATGTTCACCAACCATGCAATGTAGATAGACTTTAGCTTTACTTAACAAATCGGAAATGTAATCATGTGTAGCATCAGCGTTTAACTCTACATTATCTGGTTTTAGTTTAGCTATTTTGTCATAGTATGGATCATTTGGACGCTTACGACCAACTATTACAAATTTAACATTAGGTAGTTGTATAGCGACTTGAATGATCGTTTCATAATTTTTTGTTGGAACAAATCGTCCTACTGAAATAACCAGCTGTTCTTTTTTCTGTGCTGGCTTAAATTCTTCGATGTCGACTGGTGGGTAAACAACTTCAGCCTCTCTTTTCCAACATGTCATTATAGCATTTTGAGTATAGTGACTGTTACACAGTAACAGGTCAGTTTTCTTTACGTGCCTTTTACATTGAAAAGTGATTGGCAAATAAAACAACTTCCAAAACCACCTGTGCTTAAGGTCAGGGTTTTGCATGCGAGTCAAATTTTCTGGAAAATGTACATATGCAACACGTTTTTTACTTGCCCCGATTAAGTACATTAGATCAGATGTACTAATTTCCAAATCCATTTTACCCACTTCTTTACGCAGTTTACCCTTTAACTTTGAATGATGAAACAGTAGACGTCGGTGAGCCTGAAAACGTTTAGAACCACTTTTTGTTTCAGAAGGGTAATGAATTTGTTTAATGCTTGAACTTGGTATGTTGTCAAATATTTTTCCCAAGGGCAATTCGCCAAGCAAGTAGCAGTCTTGTTTTTGTTCAATTAATGTTTCAAGAATTTTGAGTAATACTTCTTCAGCTCCCCCAATCTCATTAAGATATGGATGGATAACAAGAATTTTTTTGACTGCAACAGAGTCATTATTAGAAATGGCGTTATCCACTTTATTGTTTTCCTCATGTTGTATCACGTTATTGCCTTATTAAGCCATTCGAAAAATAGTTGTGTTCTATCTACTAATAGCTATTTTTGTACAT
The DNA here is from genome assembly GCA_009779045.1 of Candidatus Bathycorpusculum sp. Lineage (GTDB taxonomy): Archaea > Thermoproteota > Bathyarchaeia > Bathyarchaeales > Bathycorpusculaceae > Bathycorpusculum > Bathycorpusculum terrae. Next base: position 9,094 of record WREZ01000020.1, read on the forward strand.
TATGCTGTGTTATATAGAAAGACTCTGCTGTAAAATGTTTTACATTTTTGTGTAGTAGTATACCGTAAAAATGAGTATCTTTAACTGAAGTTCCATTAAAGATTGGTGTTTTACATGTTAAGGGATTTGTTATACCTAATATGTGGCTGTCAGACTTTGTTTCCGGTAGACTTTTCTGTTCATTTTCAGTTTAATCCTGTACAGAGATTTCTAAGTTGGATGTAATTAAGCTGATTATGCGTTACACATGTTATTGAATTATGAGTATTATGCGTTAGATCTGCTACTGTAACAATTGAGGTTTCTGTAAAACTGTTGAGTAGTTTCTCATTTCTTCAAAGAGTACTAAAGTTTCATACTATGCTGTAACTTAGTAAGAGCCTATACAAGATATAACATACTTACATCGGAATATGCTTAAAAAACAAGGTGTGGTCCATATACTGGTAGAACCTTTAAATAATTCTGCAAAAACGTTAAGAGGTATGTTATTTCACTCTGACAACATGATAGTTGATTTTGTTGTTCCATCAAGAGATGAAGCTAATCCTGCTTTGCTTCGTCAGATCAGGGGTATGTCGTGTGCGGGGCAAATTATTAATACTCACGAAAAACCGTTGAGTGTAGCGCGGAAACATGGGGTTTTGATGGCAAAGACCGAATGGGTGGCTATGGTTGATGACGATATGCTTCTGCCGTTTGATTGGCTTCAAAAAGTTATTATGGAAATCGAACCTGTGGTTGGTGCTATTAGTACAGTTGCTGTGCACAATAACAGGCATACCGCTGCTTACGATCGTGTTATTGGTACAATTTACAGTTTGAATAAAGTTGACACTAGTCCACATATAAACAACATTATAATTCGACGTGAACTCATGGAGAATTATGATCCTCCAAAACTGTTCTTCGGCGAAGACCACTATTTCAAACGGTATGTTCAAAAAGCTGGTTATCGCTGGAAAGTTCTGCCTTTTATAGGTGCTACTCATATGGGGACGTCTAAAGATCATGTCATTCTCGGTATCTCCTATCGCCGTTATAGCCATTTTGGTCTTTACAAGCTGGTGCGACGGATGGTTGCCCGTTTTATTTTTACGCCATTTGCTGCGCTAAGTAACTGTAGTCTTAAAACTTTCATTTATTTAACCAAGCTTAATGTGGAGTTTCTTGCTGGTTGGGTCAAAGAATTTGTGACTGAAACGTAAATAATAGTTAACCTGTCTGGTTTTGGAAAGGGGGTTAACTATGTTGGCAAGAGACAAAAACGTTGTAAATGAATAGAACGTTTTTTCTGTAACATATTATTTTTTCATGTACTGTTTTTGATACGTGTGTAAGGGGGCTGTTCTATTTGTTCTTGTTTTAAAGTATGTTGGCAAAAATTTAATGAAACTTTTAGATTTCAATGTTAGAGTTGTTGTGCATGACTTTACTATTGTCGGTTCGTATGTGTACTTTTTTATAGTAACTAAAATATGGTTAATTTAGGCGTTCTATTTTCTCAATTGTTATGGACTATTTTGGTTATGGCGGTTCTAAAACTGTAAAACTATAATTGAAAAATAATTAACTTAGTAAAAGATTGTTTGGATATTGTAGTTTGTTACTTTTGTTTTTGGAGGCACTGCTCTATATGTTTTGCCCAAGTTGGTATGGGCGACTCTAGTTTATTCAATAACTCTTGTGTGTTAATTTTATTTGATTTTTGCAACAAATTTTTTGCAGTTGTTATGATACGTTTGGTGTTGCGGATAATTTGGATGGGAAAGCCTTTTTTGTACAGGTATTTGGATTGTGCATCCCAGAAGTGAAAGTTTATTGTGGGAATTCCACAAAGTGCGGTTTCTCTGCAGGCTGTTCCGCCGCTACCAATCATCAAGTCAATATAAGGTATAAGTTGTGCTGTTAAGACTGGTTCTGGTGGAATCCAAACATTTGGGATTTTTTCAAGTTTTGTTTTTTCTTTCTCGTAGCGTGGTAAGTAAATGATTGTGCCTAATTTTGTGAGTTCTTGTAGCAATTTTTCGGAATCTACTTTAACGTTTTTGCAATAGACTGCTTGGTATTCAGCATCACGGAAAAGTATCCTTGGTTTTTTTTGGTTGGTTATGTCTTTGAGACTTTTTGGTTTTTCAAATTCTGTGCCTACGTATGCTAACTCTTCCAGGCCATCATAATGGACGATTCGCGCTTTGGAGATGCCAAATTTGCTCCATGAATTACCAAAACATTTTGGTGTTACAAGGTAATCTACTAAGGGACAAGCAAGTTTAGCAACAGCATATGCAAAAACGGTGTCGTTGGCATATACAATTGGAATTTTAAGTCCAAATGCTGTTCGAATTGCTGATATATCGCCGTGTGTCCAGAGTACTTTTGGGTAGCCAACTGTGTCAAAAAGTTCTAAAAATTCAAGAGTTCTTTTTTGTTCAGTTGCCAATTTTTCTTTAAGTGTAGTTCCGTATTCACCTACGGTTTTATAGGGTACTTTTAAGATGTCAAGCATGTCGGTGGTTTGGGTTTGTTTTTTTGCAGTAACGAGTGTCGAGTAGCCTTTTTTGTGCAGAATAGGTAACATACTGTTTATGGTTATACTAATTTTGGGTGTAACGGTGTCTAACCAAACATCAGGTGAAGGCATGAGGTCTCAATATAACAGGCGTATTCATGCATTATAAGCCTTACCTAAATGCGGGTGTGGGAAATATAGTTATATGAACGATTCAAAATTAAGTGTTTACTGTGAATAATTGTAGTACTGTGAGGTTCTTTGTGATTGGTAAATAGGTGACTATTTTGGTAAATGTGAGAAATGGTATGTGTTTAGCTCTCAGTGAAAATGGGTCTTTATTACACTTATTTTTCAGGC
>WREZ01000021.1 GCA_009779045.1 Candidatus Bathycorpusculum sp.
ATTGCTTTGTTTTGATTAAAAAGTTTTTGGAAAAACTGTAATAACTGTCTATGTTTGACGACAATTTATTATTGAGGTAGATGTACAAATTCTTGTCTATTCTTAAATTTGAGTTTTATCTGTTGTGGGTGTTGTGTGTTTTTTGTTTTGTATATTTGTTTACTGAGTATGGGGGGGTGTGTTCTGGGGTCAATATATATAAAGGTCTTCTTTTTTTATTCTATTTAAAAACTATGATAATGTTGGAGAAGGATATTTATGAATTTGAATGTTAAGTCTAAGTTTGGTTTGCGTTCTGCCTCTGAGAAGAACGTGTTATTTGTTTCTTTATTGTCTATGTTGTTATTTGTTTCTTTATTGTCTTGTAGTGTATTAGTGGTGGTGGGTGCTGATGCTGCTGTTATGGACGAGCCTGAACTTAATGCGGCTATTACTAGTGCGCCACTTGGTGTGTCTACTGTTGTTACTCTTGGTAAAGATATTACCCTTACAGGAGCACTTAGTATTATTAGTGGTAAAAATATTACTTTAGTAAGTGATGGTACTAGTGAATTCAAGTTAGTTGGTGTTAATGATGAGAGTACTATTAGTGTTGAGTCTGGTGGTATATTGTTTCTTAACGGTATTGTTGTAACTCATGTAACTAATGAAGTTGGTAGTGGTGTAACGGTTGCTTCTGGTGGTAATTTTACTCTGTTAAGCGGTAAAATTTTTGGTAATACAGATGCTGACGGTGGTGGTGTAGTTAACGATGGTAACTTTACTATGTCAGGTGGTGCTGTTCTTAACAATACAGGTGTTATGGGTGGTGTAGTTAACAATGGTAACTTTACTCTATCAGGTAATGGTGTTATTACTAACAATACTGTTATAGTTGATGAGGATGGTGATGTTTATGGTGGTGTACTTAATACTGGTGTTTTTAGGATGTCTGGCGGTGAAATTTCTAATAATACTGCTTGTGGTGTGTCCAATTTTGGCAACTTTACTATGTCCGGTGGTAAAATTCTTAAAAACATTGGGAATGGTGTATTCATCAATCATGATGGTAATTTTACTATGACCGGTGGTGAAATCTCTTATAATAAGGCTGAGTTTGGTGGTGGTGTGTATATTGACAGCTCTTTTGGTGTTGGCACATTTATTATGTCTGGTGGTAGCATTCTTAATAACTCCGCTACATTGTATGGTGGTGGTGTGTATAATTCTGGTGACTGTTCTTTTAGCATGTCTAGTAATGCCATGATTGCTAACAATACAGCTTCTAATGGTGGTGGTGTGTATACTGTTGGTGCTTTTACTATGTCTGGTGGTGAAATTTCTAACAATACAGTGGCTGCTTATGGTGGTGGTGTATACAATTACTATGGTAAATTTAGCATGACTAATGGTAAAATTGTTAAAAATGTTGCTGCTATAGACGGTGGTGGTGTATTCAGTTATGCAGGTAATTTTACAGTGTCTGGTAGTAGCGAAATTTCTTATAACACAGCTAACCGAAACGGTGGTGGCATTGGAGTTCCTGGCATTGAAGGGCTTTCGTATGTTTATGTGCGTGAGGGCGTAACATTTTCAAATAACCGTGCAGCTACAGCATATAATAGAGCTCCTACACATGATGCTTTATACGATTCACGTGTAAGTAGTAATAAGTGGACTTCTCCTTTTACACAAGGATACAACAACTATGACATCTACTATATCAGTGGAACACAAGTTGATCCTGAGACTGGCAAACCCATTACCAGTCCCTCTCCTAGTCCAACTAACTCTCCATCCGGTACTCCACGTCCTCCTGCAAGCACTCCTCCTGGTTCTTCTCCTAAAGATCCTAGCTTTAATTGGTTTGCTGTTGCTATTGTCTTAGCTATAGTTGTAGGTCTTCTTGTTGCTGTTTTATTTTTTTACCGACCAAAAAAGGCGACAAAACAGGTTATTGAAGAAGACTTGAGCGACTTTACAGTCGTCTAATTTGTATATTGCTCACTAACTTTTAAGTGAGCCCATTTTTGTCTCTATTTTTTTAACAATCAACCCGTTTTATGTGTTTATGTATTGCTAAAACATTGCCCTTTCATTTGAAAGGGGGGGGGGGTGAATTAATTTTTTTTATTAAATAAAAAATTCATAATAATGCATTCTTTTAAAATTACTATACAAACTGAAAATAACTTTTATTAAAACATATTTAGTTAGTAAGCGTTATAATGAGGTAAATAAATGAATTATACAAAATCTAAAAATATCGTTAAATTGCTTGCAGTATTACTAATGCTGTCTTTTATAATATCTATGATTGCAGTGCCAAGCGCAAACGCACAAACTTATAGAGAATCTTATCCATTCGTTGAACCTGTTCCACGAACAGTCGGTGTTGGACAAGCTGCTCTAATTAACTTTGGTCTACTAAACTTCGTAGCTCTTGGAAGCGGTTGGAACATGACTTTAACAATTATTGATCCCGATGGTAAAGTTGAAACATTTGATAGAATGACATGGTCTACAGGTACAGTCGGACTGCACTATACACCAACAAAAGCTGGTAACTATACATTGATTGCTAGCATGAAAGAACAACGCTACGGTGGTACAACTACTAACCCAACTATGTATAAAGCATGTGAAAGTGAAAACGTTACTTTGCAAGTGTTAGAGGATTGGTATAAACCTTGGCATCCAGGTCACAGCATGCCAACAGACTACTGGACAAGACCAGTTGATTCACAACTACGTGAATGGTACAGTCTTATGGGTAGCTGGCTTGCACCAAAACAACGCAATGGCAACATGTTTGCTCCATATAACGAGGCACCAACAACTGCACACATTCTATGGTCTACACCTGACATTCAATACACAGGCGGTTTAGCAGGCGGTGCCCTATACGAGGGTGGCTTCCAACACGGTGATGCATATGAAAGCAAATTCTACAACGCCATCATAATTGCAGGTGTTTTATACTACAACGTAGCACCAGTCTACAGCGTTGGCTCTCAGGGCAAGAATCAAACAATCAGAGCACTAGACCTACACACAGGCAAAGAGCTTTGGACACGAGATATTTCAGCCTTTGGCACTCAGGCTAGACTTAGCCGAGGACAAGTTCATATGTATATGACTGAAAACAACCGTGGCGCATGGGCATATCTCTGGGTACAAAATGGCGGCACTGGAACTACATGGTGGGCACTTGACCCTCTAACAGGCGAACACATGTACACAATGACTGGCTTTAATTCTCCTTCTGCTGGTGGCCTATCAGGCGGCACAAAAGTCTACTATGGTCCAAACGGTGAAATGCTAACATACTCAATATTTACTAATACAACTGGCGCTTACTTACGTCAACATAACTCTTCAATGGTCATTCAAAGAGGTACTGGTTCACTAAACAGCTGGGGTATGAAAGTTAACATTGTTTCTGCAACTAATCCATCTGGAATTAGTTCATTTAATGCAGCAACCCTTGCTTTTAGAACTAGCGATGATATCTTGTTGGCAAGAAACTTTGGTCAGTCTGGTGTAAACGGTGTAAACAGTAACCCAATGGGTAATCCTATACAAGTGTTCCCAGAGGATCGTGCTATCTTTGCTACCACTAACGCTAGCGGTATATATATGTCAGCAGTCAGCCTCGAAGAAGATAGTTGGGGCGCTAGATTATACACTGATAGATTCTGGAAAGCTCCTGAAAACTGGGAATCTATTACAGGCACTGTTACAGGTGATAGCAATGGTCAAACTGGTTGGGCATGTTTCTCTGATGATCCTTATGTAGGTGTTTTCTGGACAAAAGAAGACAGAGTTAACCACGTTTTCAACTTAGACACAGGCAAACACATGTATGATACGCCCTCTCAATTCTTTGCAGATGGTTGGGGTGGAGTTCAATCAAACTCTGCACCAGAAAAAGTCATTGCATACGGCTGTCTGATTTCAGGAAGTGGTGGTGGTATTGTGTACTGCTATAACGTTTCAACAGGTGAACTACTTTGGACATACGAGGCAAAAGATCCATACATTGGCGAATCTTATCTTGTCGAAAACTGGTATGCTGTAATTTGCTTTGTTTCAGACGGTAAAGTCTACTTTGGTCACTCTGAACACTCTGCACAAGAGCCTAAGCCAAGAGGTGCACCATTCTATGCATTGGATATAGAGACTGGTGAGGTTGTTTGGAGAATTGATGGAGCATTCCGTCAGTTAGCTTGGGGTGGACGCGCAGTCATCGGCGATAGCATCATTGCAACAATAGATTCATATGACTCACAGATTTACGCAATCGGCAAAGGTCCAAGTGAGCTAACAGTTTCAGCACCTAACTATGCTGTCACAGCAGGTACAACCGCACTAATTACTGGCACAGTTATGGATATTTCACCAGGCACAAACAGTGATCGTTCACAACTACACTTCCCTAAGGGCGTTCCAGTAGCTTCTGATGAAACACAAAGCGAGTGGATGCTTCACGTCTACAAACAATTTGAAGCTCCAGCTGAATTTAAGGGTGTTGAAGTTTCACTATATGCATGGGATGGACAATCTTCAGAATCAGTACCAATCGGCACAACGACAACTGACATATACGGTAAATTTGCAATAGAATGGACACCAACCAAAGCAGGTCAGTATGAAATCTTTGCATTCTTTGACGGCAGCGGCGCATACTACTCTAGTGAAGCAACAGCTGCAACATACGTATCAGCAGCACCAGAAGTAGTAGAAGTTGAAACTCCACCATATGAATGGTACATCGTTGGCGCAGCAATTGCAATCATTGCAGTAGTCATCGTTATTGGCTTGTTGAATCTCAAAAAGAAATAAACAACCAATAAAACAAAAACCAAAACAAACCCTTTTTTCTTTTTTTGTTTTTACAAGCGTATTTTGTTTAGACGTTTGTGAAGTCAGAAAATAGTAGTAGTTATTTTTTAGCCAAATAGACAAGCTTAAAACGTAACATGGCTGTCAATTATGGTTGTATGGTTTTTTTGAAGTGTTGTGGTTATTTGTGGTGTGTGTTTTTTTGTGTGTTTGTGGGTGGTTTTGTTGTTTGTTGTTTTATGGTTTTTCTTTTGTGGGGGTTTTGGTGTTCTGTTAATATGGTTAATGTTTTGTGTTGTTTTTTTTCGGTTAATTTATATATTGGTGTTTTAACTATGCTTGTGCATTAAAGAGGAATATCTTAAATATGGGTTCCAAGTCTCCAAGAGGCGAATTTGCCGCAAGGCAATTGGCAAAGAAACGGAAGAATTTCCGTTGGCATGATCGTTACTTTAACAGGCGTATGCTTATGCTAGATGAAAAAGTTGACCCTATGCAGGGTGCACCCCAATCTAGGGGTATTGTTCTAGAAAAAGTAGGTGTCGAATCAAAGCAGCCTAACAGCGCCGTTAGAAAATGTGTCCGTACGCAACTTATTAAAAATGGTCGAACAATCACTGCTTTCTTACCAGGTGACGGTGCGCTTAACGTTATCGATGAACATGATGAAGTCGTCGTTGAGGGTATTGGTGGTACAAGAGGTGGTGCTATGGGAGACATTCCCGGTGTACGCTGGAAAGTAGTAATGGTAAACGGCGTATCCTTAAACGAGCTAGTTTACGGGCGAAAACAAAAACCATCAAGGTAATACTTATGAGTACACAAACAATCACAGCCCAATCTCAAGAAATCAAACTTTTCCAAAAATGGTCATTTAAAGAAATAACCGTAAGAGACATTGGACTGCAACGTTACCTAAACTTAGTTCCAATGGTTGCCCCCCACAGCATGGGACGCCATGAACACCAAAGATTCCGCAAAGCAAAAGTAAACATTGTCGAACGCTTAATCAACGGCTTAATGCGCAGCGGCAAAAACAGCGGCAAAAAAGCCAAAGCAGCAAACATTGTAAAAGAAACATTCGAAATCATAAACGTAAAAACAGGCAAAAACCCCATAGAAGTCCTCGTCAAAGCCGTAGAAAACTCTTCACCCTGTGAAGACACAACAAGAATCAGCTACGGCGGAGTCGTCTACCACTTATCCGTCGACGTCGCACCACAACGAAGAATCGACCTAGCCATACGCCACATCACCGCAGGCGCAAGAAACGCATCACTAAACAACCCCCGCAGCATACAAGAAACACTAGCAGACGAACTCATACTAGCCGCAAACAAAGACATCAAAAGCGCAGCAGTCGCAAAACGCAACGAAATCGAACGCGTCGCACAAAGCAGCAGATAAAACAACAACTCTTTTCCCCATATATTATATCACAAACTACCTTTTTCTTGTTTCTCTTAAAAAATATAATTACCTTAATAATCTTAATAAATTAACTTTTTTTAACCCGATCTAGTGTGAATTTCCACTATATCCCCATCATCTAAGACAAAACTTAACCCAACTTTCTTTGGACTAAAAGGCAAACGTTTAGCCCAGACCATTGCAAATAAAAAGTTACTAATAAACTCTTTATGAATACTTTTCGCTAAATCACCTATGGTAGTCCCACTCCTAAGTGCAAAAGGCCTACCAGTATCCATTTTTGAACCCGGCTCTTTAGTATATATACGTATAATACCTAAACTTTGAATTAAAGCCTTACCTAACTCTTCCACACCCAACTTTTTCTCACACGACATAGGCACAATTAAAATTCTATTATTAACATGTTTTTTAAGCATCTGCAAATTTGCTAACGTCCCCGGCAAATCCGCTTTATTAGCCACAATCACCGCCGGCTTATACGTAGTAGTTTCAAAAATAGCATCCTCAACATCATCCAAAGACACCTCACCACTAATCCTTACAATAGCATCATGAATTTTATAACCCCTCAACAATTGCTCCACCTCCCTTAAAGTACAATCAATCAATTTACCAACCAAAATAACCCGCAACGCCGTACCCGCATGCCGCCTCTCCACTTCCACACGACCATTAGGCTTCTTTACCAAAACCCTACTCTTCTCCAACTCAGAAATCACCAACTCAACCTGCCCCACAGGATTATCTGCTAAATCAACCATCAAAATCACCCCATCAGCATTCCTAGCAACCCCCAAAGTCACCGGACCCCAAGCCCGACCATCACCACTGCCCTCCATAACCGCTGGAGTTTCAACTAGTTGAAATTGAACATCCCCAAAATCCATAATACCTGGAACCGGCTGAGTCGTAGTATACTTTGTAGGCGAAACAACAACATTAGCCTTAGTAACCAACTGCAACAAACAACTCCTACCCACATTAGTAAGCCCCAAAATAGCCACCTGCGCCGACCCCTCCTTCTCAACAAATAACTTTGGACCACCACTACTCTTACCCGTACCCTTACGCTTCTTATCCTCAAGATCCTCACGAATAATTGCAATCTTTCTTTTAATCTCTCCACGAAGCTTCAACGTACCCTTATGCTGCGGAACGTACTTTAGAAACTCTATCATTTTCTCCATTTTATCTCTTGGAGTATGGGCGGCTTCAACTTCTTCCCATTTATCAAGCGCCTCAGGTGGAAGATTTGTCGGCATGTAAACTTCAGCAAAATATACCACAAGTCAACTTTAAGTCTATTTCGAATTCTATACCTGCTTTTCTATTTGTTCTACGTCTTTCTATGTGTTTATGATGTACACTTAGCGACATAGCTACATCTGTAAGCGGGGGCGAGCTAAACGATTTTTTAGTTTACCAATTTAACTAAAAAGCGGTTCATAAATATCAACATGATAAATACTCAACGCTTTTGGCGTCAGGTTTTTGTGTTTATTTAAAAGAAAAAACTGTTAAGTGTTGTTTGTGTTTTTCTTGAATATATCTATATATGTGTTTGTTTGGTTGATTGTTTTATTGTGTGACAATAGGCATTTAGGTTACCTGTTGTTCTATTAAAAGAATGGTTGATGCTTACAATGACTTTAAAGAAAATAAGTGACGTCTTAGATGGGTGTTGTTTAGATCAAAAGGTTCAGGTTAGGGGTTGGGTTTATCGTAAACGTGAGGGTAAAGAGTTAATTTTTCTTGTTTTACGTGATTCTACAGGTGTTATTCAATGTACTGTAAAGAAGGCGTGTCTTGCTTGGGGTGAGGCTCAAAAATTAACTATAGAATCTAGTTTATCTCTTGAGGGGGTTGTACATGAGGATAAGCGTGCTCCTGGTGGTTATGAAATTAGTGTAGAGGATCTTAATATTATTGGGTTAGCAGAAGTTTTTCCTATAGGGAAAGATAAAAGTGAAGAATTTATTCGTGATATGCGGCATCTTTGGTTGCGTAGTCGTAAAATGAATTTAGTTATGAAAGTTCGTAATCAGGTTTTTGAGTCTGCCCGAGAATATTTTAACAGCCAAAAATACACGGAGGTTTCTCCACCTATGTTTATTTCTGCTGCTGTAGAGGGTGGTTCAACACTTTTTGGCTTAAAATATTTTGACCAACAACTCTATTTAACCCAAAGTAGCCAGCTTTATCTTGAAATTCTCATGTATTCTCTAGAAAAAGTTTACTGCATTGCCCCCTCATTTAGAGCTGAAAAAAGCAGAACCATTCGTCATTTAACTGAATATTGGCACATGGAGGGTGAGTGGCCCTTTGCTGACATGAATGAGCTTATGGCTTTTGAAGAAGGGTTAATGACTCATATATGTCAAAGCGTTAGTGAGAAATGTGAAAAAGAATTCGCTGAACTAGGCGCTGATATAAATAAGCTAAAGACAGTTAAAGCTCCTTTTCCAAGAATTACTTATAAAGAGGCTATTGAACGCTTAAAACCAAAAAACCCCGCGTTAGACTGGGGTGCAGACTTAGGATATGAAGACGAAAAAGTATTAGCAGAAGAATTTGGCCAACCCTTCTTTGTGTATGATTACCCCACAGAAATCAAAGCTTTCTACTGCAAAACCTATCCAGACCATCCTGAAATAGCTATGAGTGTAGACATGATGGTTCCAAGAATCGGAGAAATCAGCACCGGCGGTGCAAGAGAAGACAACAAAGACACTCTAACACAACGAATGAAAGCCCAAGGCCTAAACCCCGAAGACTACGAATGGTACATAGACCTAAGACGCTACGGAACAGTCCCACACGCCGGCTTTGGCATGGGCGTAGAACGACTCATCGTCTGGCTGCTAGACCTAGACAACATAATAGACGCCATACCATTCCCAAGAACCACAAGACGATTCTACCCCTAACACCCCTCTTGCTATTTTTGTTATAAAAATTTGTAAATATACCTGTAAAGTTTGTTGTCAAGTTCTTTGTTGTTGGTCTAAGGTTTTGTTTACTAGAGTGTCGGCTTTTTGTATAAAGTTGTTGCTTCTGGCGACATTGTAGAATTCTGCTTTTTTGAATTGTACTCGTATAGCGTGTGCTTTAAGGTATAATTTGCGTAGTTCCAAATTTTTTACGCTGTATTCTCCTTTCATTTGTCGACCTACAAGTTCACTATCTAAGTAGCAGATTACTTCTTCTGCGCCACTGTTTAAGGCATATTCTAAACCCATGGTTAAGGCTTCATACTCTGCCTGATTGTTAGTACGTATGCCTAAGAATCGTGAATCTGTTTTTATAATTTCAGTGTTTTCCATTGCTAAAAAAGCTGCTGCGGATGGTCCAGGATTCCCTCTTGCGCCGCCATCTGAATAAATTACTAATCGCTTAACCATATTACTCTACAAACCTTCAATGAGCTTTATCATTTAAAGCTTATCTGCTAAAAACGTTATGAAAAGGCTGTGTAATGAAGAAAATGTCTAATGTAGAGGTGTATCTTTTTATCACACAAAAATTACTTGTTTAGTAAATCTCTGTTACATAGTATACTGTATTTGCAGAGAGTTTGACTTATTTGTGGAGCGTGTTTGAACTGACAAAAATTGCTAAAGAAGCTGTAGTGTTGGGGAAGGGTGGGATTTGTGGTGTTGTGTCTAATGTTGAGAAGGGTGATGTGGGGTGTGTGTCAGATGTTGAGGCTAAATTGTTAGATGCAAAGGTTGCGCGTGTTAGGGCGGCGCAGGAGGTTTTTGCGTGTTTTTCTCAGAAGGCTGTGGATAAGATTTTTTCTGCGGCTGCAAAGGCTGCGTCTGAGCAGAGTCTTTTTCTTGCAGAGTTAGCAGTTAAGGAGACAGGTATGGGTGTGGTTGAGGATAAGTTTGTTAAGAATCTTTTTGCGTCGGAGGAGATTTATAGGTGTTATAGACGTGCTAAGACTTGTGGGGTTGTGCGGGAGGATAAGTATGGTAATGCAGAATTTGCGGCTCCTATAGGTGTTATTGCAGCTATAATTCCAACGACTAATCCAACTTCTACGGCAGTGTTTAAGGCGTTGCTTGCACTTAAGACGCGTAATGGTATGATTTTTAGTCCTCATCCACGTGCTAGGGAGTGTACTATTGCGGCAGTTAGAACTGTTCTTGAGGCTGCGGTTAAGGCTGGAGCACCTGAGGGAATTTTTGATTGGTTAGATGCACCCAGTCTGCCTCTTATTAATGCTCTTATGGAACGTGCAAGTGTTACTCTTGCGACTGGTGGTCCGGGGATGGTAAAAGCTGCGTATTCTAGTGGTAAACCTGCTATTGGTGTGGGTTCAGGAAATACACCTGCTGTTATTGATGATACTGCTGATATTGCTTTAGCTGTTAGGTCAATTATTGAGTCTAAAATTTTTGATAATGGTATGATTTGTGCCTCTGAACAGGCAGCTATCGTTTTAGACAGTATTTATGATAAAGTGAAAGCTGAGTTTATCGAAAGTGATTGTCATTTTCTAACCTCTGATGAAATGATTTTAGTTAAGGAAAAACTTGTTGTAAATGGAGCGTTAAACCCTGTTATAGTTGGCCAGTCAGCTGAAACCATCGCAAAAATGGCCGGTGTAACTGCTGTTAATGAGTGTACAAAAATTCTTATAGCCGAAGTGGTCAGCACAGATTTTTCTGTGGAGCCTTTTGCGTGTGAAAAGCTCTCCCCTGTGCTTGCTATGTATAGAGTAAAAACTTTTGAAGAAGCTCTTGATAAAGCCTCAAAGTTAATTGAAGCCGGCGGTTTAGGCCATACTTCTTCAATATACACAACTGATGCATCAAAAATAAAAGAGTTTGCCGATAGAATGAAAACCTGCAGAGTTTTAGTAAACACCCCCGCATCTCAAGGCGCCATAGGCGGCATTTACAATAAACTTACCGCGTCCTTAACACTTGGATGCGGCTTCTTTGGCGGTAATTCCGTAGCTGGAAACATAGGACCAAAACATTTGCTAAATATAAAACAACTTTCCCTACCTGACATAACGGTAAGCCAAAAACGAAATAATCCCAAACCCCTAAGAAAAAGAAATATGGATACAAAGACACCAGACGAAAAGTAATTGTAAAAAAGGGCTATACACCTTTTTTGTTTATATTTTGGTTTATGTTTTTTTGAGATAAGGATTATATGACTGTTTTTTGTATTATGGGTTTATTGTTAGTTGTAAATTTGGAGTATGGATTTGAGTGCTTGTTACAAATAAAGAGTTAATGGTTGCTGCCAGAGCGGGTGGTTATGCTATTGGCGCATTTAATGTTCAGAATCTTGAGAGTGTGAAGGCTATTGTTGAGGCGGCTGTGGAGGAGTGTTCTCCTGCTATTCTTCAGATTACTCCCAGTGTTGTAAAATATGCTGGTATGGGTTATATTACTAGTCTTGTTAAGACTGCAGGGGCTGAGGTGTCGGTGCCTTTGGCTATGCATCTTGATCATGGTGAGGATTATGAAACTGCCATTAAATGTGTTGACGCCGGTTTTACCTCTGTAATGATTGACGGCTCATTTCTTAGCTTTGAAGAAAACATTGCGGTAACTAAGCGTGTTGTGGACTATGCGCACGCTAAAGGGGTTTCTGTTGAGGCTGAATTAGGTAAACTTGCCGGTGTAGAAGAACGCAG